>JALZIO010000110.1 GCA_030860245.1 Actinomycetota bacterium
CGCTTGCCCAGTCCACGAGCGGTTGGCACGGTTAGCCCGGCGGGCGCCTCCATCACTGCCGGCCCCCGTAGGCGACATCGCCGCAGAGGGCAACCATTTAGACTGTACGGCGATCCGAGGCCAAGAAGCTGCCCAGGGGTCGCAAGTAGATCTGGTTTGTCTGGTTGGGCGCTCGAATTGGGTGACCAGAGAGGGCTCGTAAGGCGGTGGGGATGTTCCTAAGCTGGTCGGGATGCTGACTCAGCCCGAAGCAGACGCGCTCCTGCGGCTCCTCAAAGAGTTTCTAGATGCCCCCCCTCTTTCTCCCGCCCGGCTCGGACGAGACCCGAGAGCTCGCGAGCGAGGACCGCTGCGAGAGCTTGCTGTTCGACATCTACCGGGCGTCGTTCAGGATCACGAAGACGGCACTTGAAGCTCTCGCTGGGTGACGGCAAATTTCATCCAGTCAGAACCTCGTCGAATCGCCCCGGGCGACGCCTCGAAGAATGCCCGCACCGGCCAATGTGGCTACCCTCCGATACATGCCTGTGAGCGACGAGGTAACTGCTGCGCTCTCAGACCTTCTCGGCGCTCCGCTAGGCGCCGAGACGGCAGATGTCAGTGCCGTATGGCGCCATGAAGGCGTAGAGATCGCGATTCATCCGGTGGAGTCCTCCGATCAACGGCTGCGTCAAGTGTGGAGCACCCGTCAGGGTGGAAGCGCGACGCCGCTCGTGCTCGTCGCCCCTCGCACCGGCAAGCTCGCGGTCCTCGGTCCCCTCGATGCTCGCGGGCCGATCCGCGAGGTTGAGACTCAGCTCCTCGTCGAGGTCCTCAGCCGGATCGGCGGACTCGGCCGGCGCCAAGCCGCGGCGACGCTCGCTGCGAGCTCGAGCGCATCGATGAAGCGGGAATCCCCGGCATCGTCGTCAGGGGCCTTCTCACCCGGCAAGTGTTGGACCGTCGACTGCGTCGCTCGCCACACTGGGAAAGACTCAAGGAGGTCGCCCAGAAGGTGCGGCGCGGGCGCGCGTGGCGGGACAACTTCAACGCGCTGGGCTTCGCTATCGAATCCAGAACCCGCGGCTACCTCCTCCGTTCGAACGGTGTCCAGTCGCGGTCGTCCATCCCTTCGCCGACCCATCGGCGTTCGGGCGGACCACTCCCGAAGGAAGCCTGCCCGAGGGAGTCGTCATCGCCGACTCAACGAACGCGGGCGCTCCTTGGGGAGTCCTTGCCACCGATGAAAGATTCCGCCTCTATAAGGCCGACTCATCCGTGGGCGCGGCGACAGGTCGTTATCTCGAGTTCGACCTGGCCACAACGCACAACGACGACTGGCCGTTGCTCGGCCTTCTGTCGCCTGAGTCTCTTGAACGCGGTGTGTTGTTCGCCACCTCGACGAGTACGGGCGCCTCTAGGACGAGCTTAAGTCCTTTCACTCCACGCAAAGCAGCCAGCCGTAATCGACCGCGATCGGGACAGGATCGCTCACTGCGGCTCGGGTAGTAGTGCGGCGATCATGAAGTCACCGATGAACCGTCCGAAACGCGCCAAGGACCACTGCCGCTGCAGGACGAGTAGTTCGTAGAGTTCAGCTGAGCTGCACGTCCACAGGACGTCGGTGGCCTGGGCCACCGAAACGCCAGCGCGAAGGTAGCCGCGGTCTGCCAAGAAGCGGGCGTGGTGTCGCATGCGTTTAAGGCGGTCGTCGTCCATCTCTTTGAGCAGGGCAGCCATCTCCGGATCGGAATCTGCCGCAAAACGCATGAGCAGCCGGATCGGTGTGACTTGTGAGGCGACCTCAGCGGTGAGTGCTCCCCACTTGCGCATGATCGTTTTCGGGTCGGTTTCTTGTGCCCGCATTTCATCCGAGCGCTGGTATGCGGGCACCGGTCCTCTCCCCGTAAGGCTCCTTTCATAGATCGCTCGGACCAGTCCGGGCTTGCCACCGAACGTCTTGTAGATGGTGTCGACGGATACACCAGCCTTGTCGGCGACGGAAGCGATCGTGGTCGTGGCGTAACCGGTCTGCAGAAACTGCCGCTGAGCGGCGTCGAGGACTGCCTCCCGGGTGCCGCGGGCCTGCGCCTCCCGCACGTGGGATTGATAACGACGACGACTCTTGACATCCGAAATAATTAGCTCCATACTACTAGAATCACTCTGGGCAACCATAGCAAATATGAGGATCGCCGGTGGAACAGATTCGGGCGGAGTCGCACTTGTCGTCGGTCATCGACACGCTCGTAGACGCGGTTAACCGTCACGACCTCGAGGCGCTGGTGGCCTGCTTTAACGACGGCTACGTCAACGAGACGCCGGCACATCCTCAGCGGGGATTCCGGGGCAACGAACAGGTACACCGGAACTGGACCCAGATCTTCGCCGCCGTGCCTGACATCCGCGCCCGGGTGCCGCGCATCGCCGTGAACGATGACGCTATGTGGAGTGAGTGGGAGATGTCCGGCACCCGGCGCGACGGCACGCCGTTTCGGATGGCCGGGGTAGTGATCTTCGGGATGAGAGACACCAAGATCGCTTCCGCCCGCTTCTACCTGGAGCCCGTCGATCAAGACAGTGGAGACGTCAACGCGGCAGTTAGCCGCGTGGTTGGCAGTTCGACCCCCGGCGAGGACGCTTCGCGAGCGACGTGATGACTTTGGTGGTGGCGGGCGCAAGCGTCGAGCTGGGCCGTCGAGCGCTGCGCGTGGGCCGTAGCGGGAGGGAGGCATCGTGATACTCGTCGTCGGAGCTACCGGGATGCTTGGAGGGGCCATCCTCCGCCGCCTCCTCAAGGGAGGCGAGGAAGTACGTGCTGTCGTCCGAGACCCCTCTGCGAAAGAGAAGCTTAGAGAGGCGGGTGTCGAGACGGTGTCAGCCGATCTCAAGGATCCGGCGTCTCTTCCGCCAGCATGTGAGGGGGTATCGACGCTGATCACGACCGCCAACTCGGCGGGCAGAGGTGGCGACGACAACGTCGAAACCGTCGACCTTGAAGGTAACCACAGCCTCATCGAGGCTGCATCACTCGCGGGCGTCGAACATTTCATCTTCGTATCTGCGCAGGGAGAAGACCCTGATAGCCCCGTGCCGTTCTTTCGCGCGAAGGGTCTCACATCGAAGCGGCTGCGCGAGTCCGGCATGGCGCACACGGTGCTGCTCCCGGACGTCTATATGGATGTGTGGATCCCACTAGTCATACTGGGCCCCGTCGCTTCGGGGCAACCCGTGACGCTCGTGGGCGAGGGGAGTCACAAGCACTACTTGATCGCCGTCGACGATGTCGCCAGCTTCGCGCTCGCGGCTGTGACGAATCGAGCTGCACGCAATCGCGATCTTTTGATCGGGGGCCCCGAAGCAGTCTCGTGGCGCGATGTGATCTCAATCTTTGAGCGCCTTAACAGCGTGACGCTGGAAGTCCAAAGCCTTCTGCCGGGTGAGCCGATGCCGGGATTCCCGGACGCCGTCTCTGGGCTCATGGCGGGCTTGGAAACCTATGATTCGCCCCAGCCGATCTCCAAGGCAGAGGCCGAAGGCACTTTCGGCGTTCGGCTCACGACGCTGGAGGAGTTTCTGCGACAGCAAACCGGCCGACGCAGCACGTCCACGGCTTCATCGCGAGGTTGACTTGTTGGATTTGTTGGATTTGGGACAGCACTCTCTCAAATCGCGTGTCGAGACCGCTTCGTGTGTTGGATTCTTGTTGGATTTCGCGCCGCGTTGAACGTACGTTCGTGTCAGTAGAGCCTTCAAAAACATCTGTTGACCTGACCTTTGATGGGTGGGCGGTGCTGGGTTCGAACCAGCGACCCCTGCGTTGTAAGTGCGGCCCGGGGGAATTCGTTGAACTGCGAAAACAGGCGTTCTCGCAGTTCAGAGGCCGTTTCCGGACGGCGTCAAGTTGAGTGCGCGTGACGAGGGGTCGAAATCCCAGGTCGGGGGCTATATCCGTAGTACCTATCCGGTAAACGACCGGATAGGAGGGCTCCGGGTGGGAAAAACGGCGGGTCCGCTGCCCCAGCTGCGGAAGCCTCGACACGATGCGCCGGGGAAAGACGCGCTCATCTCCGACCAGCCTCAACAGCTCTCTGAAGCCACTGCAGCGCTTCTCATGCAGGGACTGCGACAAGACGTTCACGTCTGAACGTAAAGTGGCGCGCCCCCGAGCGCGCTTTTCAGATGCGGTCGTAATAGAGGCGGTGCGTCTCTACGTTCAAGGACTGTCGTCGTATCGTGTGCTCGCGTCCATGCTCGAGCAACGACTCGGCAGATCGGTATCACGCTTCACCCTCAACAGTTGGGTGTCAGAGCTCGGTGGACAGGCGAAGTCCCCGCTCGAGGCCTCTATCGAGCTGCGGCCGAGGTGGGGTGGGTTTCTCGGCATCGACGGCAAGGTGATCTTCGTCCGGGGCGCCAGGCGCTGTCTGCTCATCGGAGTCGATCATCCGACCCAGGACATCGTGCATGCCCTCGTGGTCGAGGTCGAGACCGCCGACGAGCTCGTCCGTCTTGCGACCGAGGCGCGCCTCGACGGCGGCCATCCACTATCGGGTGTGGTCACCGATCTCGGCCCCGGCTTCGTCCGGGCCCACCGGAACCACTTCGGAGCAACCCCCTTCCAGGCCTGTCGGGTGCATTTCGATCGCCGTCTGGACTCAGACATCCCCCACGCGAGGTGGTCTCCCAAGGCACCCTTGTATCAGGAGCTCAAGACACGCGTCCGTGCGGTTCTCTATGCCCCCACCTACGAGGAGGCACGCCGATTGCTTAACGGTCTGACCCAAGAACGTGCCCGCTTCAAGGGCATCGCCAAGTACGACACCATCCGTACCCTGGAGCGCAACTTCGATGTCTACACGGCCCATCACCACACGCCGGGGCTGCCCGCCGACAACAACGTCACCGAGAACATCATCAAGCAACTCAACAAGAAGCTCCGCCTCATAGAGGGCTTCGAAAGCCTCGAGTCTGCTGAACGCTACGTGCGGCTGCTGGTGGGTTGCTACCGCTTCAAGCGTTTTACCGACTCATGTCGGCCCCACGACAACGGCAAGGCCCCGCTTGAGCTTGCGGGCGTCGATATCGCTGGACGCGATTGGCTGTCGTATCTGCTCGATCATTAAGGCTGCCAGCAGCCGCCGGATCAGCTCCGGGCGAGATTGGCGCTTCTTGCGAGCAGGGCGGTACTGGCGTGGGCGTGCCCTTGGGGGTGCGCCAGGCTGCCTCCTCTGCTCCGTCTCACGCGCACTCAACCTGACGCCCGCC
>JALZIO010000112.1 GCA_030860245.1 Actinomycetota bacterium
GGGAAGAGCTGGACGATCCCGCATTCGAGATGCTGCACTGGGACCTCATGTTCTGGTCCGAGCGTTATCGCGAGAAGCACCTGGACGTATCGACCGAGGAGCTTCGGCCTTACTTCCCTCTCGACAAGGCCCTCGACGGCCTGTTCGAGATCACCAACCGACTGTTTGGAATAACGGTCAAGCCTGCGGCGGGAGAAGCACGAGGCTGGCACCCCGACGTCATGTTCTTCAAGATCTTCGAAGAGTCGGGCGAACACATTGCTTCCTTTTACTTCGACCCGTACAGCCGCCCTGCCGAGAAGCGGGGCGGAGCCTGGATGAATGAGCTGTGGGGCCGTGAGGTTAAAGAGGATGGATCGGTGAGGACCCCCGTGGCATACCTCTGCTGCAACCAAACGCCCCCAACGTCAGACGCGCCGTCTCTTATGACCTTCGGAGAGGTCAGCACCTTGTTTCACGAGTTCGGTCATGGCCTCCAGCACATGCTGACCACGGTGGACTTCCCAGAGGCGGCCGGAATGACCAACCTGGAGTGGGACGCCATCGAGGTTTGCAGCATGTTCATGCAGGAATGGGTGTATGACCGGGAAACGATCCTTGGTCTAGCGAAGCATTACAAAACCGGAGAGCCTCTCCCAGAGGCCAAGTTCGACAAGCTTGTAGCCGCCCGGACCCACATGGCGGGCTACGGAATGCTGCGTCAGGTCTTCCTCGGGGCCTTGGATATGGAGATCTACCACCGGCTCGACCCTTCCGGCGCGGTCAAGCCGAACGACCGCGTTCAGGAGATGGCACCCGCGTATTCGTTGATCGACCCACTCCCGGAAAATAGGTTCATCTGTCAGTTCGGACATATCTTTAGCGGCCCCTACGCTGCCGGTTATTACAGCTACAAATGGGCGGAGGTCATGAGCGCGGACGCGTTCGCTGCTTTTGAAGAGGCGGGAGCCGATCCAGACGCACTCGGCAAGACGGGACGCAAATACAAAGAGACGTTCCTCCAGCTAGGAGCAACCCGGCCCCCGGCTGAGGTGTTCAGGGAGTTCAGGGGGCGCGACCCACAAATCGAACCTCTCCTTCGCAGATACGCCCTTATATAGATGAGCCAGGAGGCAGAGAAGTACCTTCGGATTTATCTCAGCGACCACCTCGCGCTGCTGACCGGTGAGATCGAACTGGCAAAGCGGTCGCAGGGGAGCAACAAGGGAAATGCCCTGGGCAGCTTTCTCATCACGTACCTGCAGACCCTGGAGGAAGAGAAGAGACTGATCAAGCAGCTAGCCGTCTCCAAGCGCGCAGGCTCGTCTGTTAAGCAGGTCGCGCTATGGGGTGCGGAGAAGATGGGGAGACTGAAGCTGAACGGCAAGCTGTCCTCCTACTCAGAGCTGAGCAGGGTGCTGGAGGTGGAAGGCCTGATCATGGCCGCCGAAGCAAGACAGCGATTCTGGGAGTCCGTCGGGGAGTCGGGGGCCTGGACGGCGATGGATGCGAAATCCAGATCGGCGAAAACCGAAGCTCAGATTGCCGAGCTCAAGAACCACCATCAGGAAGCAGCAAGGGCGGCCTTCAAGAGTTGACAGACGCTCAAGGAAGGGGACGGAGGATGAGAAAGCTGCCGACGAGGGTCCGAGCGTAGACGCTTAACCCCGCCTCAACTCCAAAAGCTTTACTCTGTACCCCTTCACCAAGGGGGAAATAGTTTGAAATCCCGCATCCGCGGACTTCTCGATTCACCCGTCTGGCCCGCCATGCGACTTGTCTATAAGGCCAGTCCTAAGCACTCCGTCGTGACCACAGCTTCGATTGTCATCCAGGCGCTCTTGGGCCTTTCAGGGATCCTGATCTCGGGCAATCTCATGGGCGCGATCGCCCTTGCTGAGAGCGACGGAATGGATGCGGCCCGGGACCAGCTGGTGCTGTTCGTAGGGCTGGGCATAGGAGTGGCGTTGGTGTCTACCGGGCTTGGAGTCCTCAACGACGCAGTCTCGGGCGGCCTCGGGCTCAGGTTCTACCGACTGACCAGGGCAATGGCAATGGACGCCTCGCTGTCGCCCAAGGGGATTGCTCACCTCGAGGACCCCAAGTTCATGGACGAGCTAAAGGTGGCTCAAGGTCAGGACTACGCGTCGCACCCCACGCAGATCGTCGGAGCTTTCTCTCAGATCCTCTCCTCACGCGTGGCCGCGGTCGGCTCCGCGATCATGCTATTCGCTTTCCACTGGTGGGCGCCTCTGCTCCTCATGGCGGCGATGATCGTCCACTACCGATGGATGAACAAAGAGCTCGACGCGATTTGGAAACCGTGGACCGACTCGAGCCCGGAGCTTCGACGGTCCCGTTACTACCGCCACCTGGCACTCGACACCCCGGCTGCCAAAGAGATCAGGGTCTTCGGACTCGCCCCCTGGGTCGTCGACCGCTTCGGCGAGAGATGGTTCGCCGGAATGAATGCGGTGTGGATGGAACGGAAGAAATTGAAGGGCGAGATGGTCCGCGCCCTTGTTGTGCTGGTCATCGCTTTCGGCGTGGTTTACGTCGTGATGGCCATGGATGGCGCAACCGGCAGAATCACGATCGAGCAGATCACCATTTTTGCGCAAGCAACAATTGGCATGTACGGCTTCGGTGCGGCAGGCGACTCCCAGCTGTTGCTACGGAACTCGTCCAACTCGATCAAGCACCTGCTTGCCCTTCCAAAGGAGGCCGCGGAGAGAGTTGAGGTCAACGAGGGTGGGACGACCGAGACCGAAGCCATGCCCGCCCAGTCGATCAAGTTCGAGAATGTGTCGTTCCACTACCCCGGAACTGAAAGGCCTGTGTTCGACGGGCTCAATCTCGAGATTCCCTCCGGCAAGTCGCTTGCAATAGTCGGAGACAACGGGGCCGGCAAGACCACGCTGGTGAAGCTGCTCGCTCGTCTGTACGACCCAAACTCCGGGCTCATCACCGTCGACGGCATCGACTTGAAGCAAATAGACCCGCACGCGTGGCGCGAGCG
>JALZIO010000131.1 GCA_030860245.1 Actinomycetota bacterium
CGCTTGCACGTTGCCTGTTTCGACCTGGTTGCGATGGTCCTTGACCATCTGATACGGATGCAGCACATACGATCTTATCTGAGAGCCAAAGCCGATCTCCATCTTGTCTCCGGAGAGCGCCCTGAGCTCAGTCTCCTGCTCCAGCCTGGCCCGCGCCAGCAACCGCGATTTGAGGATGCGCATGGCAACTGCGCGATTCTGCATCTGTGACCTCTCGTTCTGGCAGGAGACGACAATCCCGGTGGGGAGATGCGTGATTCGGACCGCGGAGTCGGTGACGTTGACATGCTGGCCTCCGGCCCCAGATGAGCGGTAGGTGTCGATCCGCAGGTCCTCCGGGGCAACTGGCACGTCCTCAGCCTCAGCGACCTCAGGGGTGACATCCACCGAAGCGAAAGAGGTGTGACGCCGCTTTGCTGCGTCGTACGGCGAAATGCGCACGAGGCGGTGAACCCCGCGCTCCTGCGACAGCAGGCCGTAGGCGTTGCGGCCTTCGGTGGTCAGAGTGGCGCTTTTGATCCCCGCCTCCTCTCCGGGAGTCATCTCCCGGAGGGTGGACCTGAATCGCTTACGCTCCCCCCACCGCAGATACATGCGAAGGAGCATGTCGGCCCAATCCTGAGAATCGGTACCGCCCTCGCCGGCATGTACCTCGATGATGGCCGGGCCGGCATCGAACTCGCCGCTCAAGAGCGCAACCACCTCGAGGGAGGCGATCTCGGATTCCAGCCCATCGAGCTCGCCGGCCGCTTCGTCTGCCGTTGCCTCGTCCTCCTCGGCGGCCGCCAGCTCCCACAGCACCTGGGCATCTGCGGTCCGATTGGCTAGGCGGGAAAAGGCCGTCACGTCCTCAGATAGCCTCGAAAGCTCTTCCATCGCCCTCTGCGCCTTTCCGGGATCGTCCCAGAAGCCCGGTTCGGCTGAGGTCGCCTTCAAGGCGGCTATGCGTTCCTGCTTTCGGACGAGGTCAAAGGTACTCCTTGATCTGGTGGAGCCTGCTTTGGATTGCCGACAGCCTCGGACTGAGATCCTCCATCTCCCCAGGGTAAGGCCCCCGAGCGGTGATCCTGGGTAACCAAGCGCCGCCACAAATCTCTGGAGGAGCGGTGACCGGGAAGTTATCCAGGCGTCCCAAGCGAAGGGAGGGAGAGAGTGGGGGCCGCGGTTGAGGCCCCCACTCCACCTTGTCCCCGGGGCTTCCCCGACTGGCCCCGTCCTCTCGTCCCCCGGCTTCAGGCCGTCCCGCCGTCCCCAGCCGAGCTCCCCGATCCCGTCTGCCGCCGTCCCCGTTGAGCCTCCCGGGCCGGTCCCCACCGACCGGGCCCTCCCCCCAAGTCTCCGTCCGGCCCCCCAGCCACCCAGCCAAACCCGACCGACACGGAGAGTCACCGGTCACACTCCGTGGCCGCCTTACGTCACTTAGTGTAGCCGACTTTTCTGGAAACAATATCCATAAAAGGGTAGATCCCGATCCGAGTTTTGTGCCTGCCGGGTACGGCCCTTTGGGCTCGACCTCAGAAGCCGTGGGCCTCTAGAGCCTGTCTCCGGAGGACTCCGTCGGGAGGGCCATCGCACCCGGGCGTCCATGACACAGCTTGTACTTCTTCCCGCTGCCGCAGGGGCACGGTGCATTGCGGGGGATCTTCTCCGACACCGCCTGCTGCACCTCGATTGCACCGTCCTCAGGCGCGCCGGCTCCAGGGTCCGCGCCGCCATCCCCATCCGGGCCCACGTTCATCTGAGTCATTGGAACCGCCCGCCGCTCCTCTCGAAGCCTGGTGGGTTCGGAGGCACGGCGCTCCTCCTCCTGCACGGCCTCGATGTGGAAGATATAGCGAGCAAAATCCTCTTTGATTGCGAATTGCATCCGCCCGAACATTTCGAAGCCCTCGCGTTGGTACTCGACCAGCGGATCGCGCTGAGCCATCGCGCGTAAACCGATCCCCTCCTGCAGGTAATCCATCTCGTACAGGTGGTCACGCCACCGATTGTCGATCACCGAGAGCAGGACCAAACGTTCGATCTCACGCAGCCGATCGGTTCCCAACTCGCTCTCGCGCGCGTTGTAGGAGTCGACGGCTTCCGCCAAAAACGACTCCACAACCTCGTCGTATGTCACAGTCTCGGGGTCGAAGTCCTCGGCCGACAACTTCGAGGGATAAATCTCGTGAATGCGAGAAATCAGTTGCTCCCAGTCCCAATCCTCGGGTGGGAGATCGGGGTTTGCGTTCTCCGAGACAGCCGATTCGATGACGTCGGTGATGAGCTCGAGAGTCTGGTCTTGGAGATCTTCGCCCCACAGGATGCGACGGCGTTCTGTATAGATGATCTGGCGCTGTTTATCCATGACCTCGTCGTACTTCAGGACATTCTTGCGGATCTCGAAGTTCATGCCCTCGACCTGTGTCTGGGCGCGCTCGATGGCCTTGGAAACCATCTTGGCCTCGATGGGGACATCCTCGGGAATCTTGAGCTTGTCCATCATTCCCGCAATCCGGTCGGACGCAAAGAGTCGCATGAGCTCATCTTCGAGCGAAAGGTAAAACCGGCTTTCCCCGGGGTCACCTTGCCGCCCCGAGCGACCGCGTAACTGGTTGTCGATGCGCCGGGATTCATGGCGTTCGGTTCCAAGAACGTAGAGGCCGCCCGCTTCGAGCACTTTCTCTCGCTCGGCCGCGCACTGGTCCCTGAACTTCTCGTACAGCGTCGTGTACTGGGCCTCGTACTCAGAGCGCTCCTCGTCCGAGTAGCCATCCAGCAGGTACACGTCGTTGTCCCAACCGGCTATCGCCATCTCCTGGCGGGCCATTCCCTCTGGGTTGCCTCCGAGGATAATGTCGACACCTCGGCCGGCCATGTTGGTGGCGACGGTGATGGCTCCAAGACGGCCGGCCTGGGAGACGATAGACGCCTCCTTCTCGTGATGCTTTGCATTCAAGACGGTGTGAGGCACACCCCGTTTGGCCAGGATGCGCGACAGATGTTCGGATTTCTCGATGGAAACCGTACCGATCAGTACGGGCTGCCCCTTTTCGTATCGTTCGGCAAGGTCGTCCGAGACCGCCGACCACTTCGAGTCGAGTGACTTGTAGATCAAATCCTGCTCGTCGGCCCGAACCATGGGACGGTTGGTTGGGATCTGTGCGACCTCCAGCTTGTAGATATGGCCGAACTCCGCTGCCTCGGTTTGGGCAGTGCCCGTCATACCGGCAAGCTTTTCGTACATACGGAAGAAGTTCTGCAGCGTGACGGTGGCAAGAGTCTGGTTCTCCTGCTTGATGGCGACGCCCTCTTTTGCCTCGATTGCCTGATGCAGTCCTTCGGAGTAACGGCGTCCGGGAAGTATGCGGCCCGTAAATTCATCCACGATGAGCACCTCACCAGACTTCACCATGTACTCGTCGTCGCGCTTGTAAAGCTCCTTGGCCTTGAGAGCGGCGGCCAGATGATGGACCATGTCGACATTCACGTGGTCGTAGAGGTTGTCGACACCGAGAATTTCCTCGACTCGCGACACGCCCTCTTCGGTGACCGCAACGGTGTGTTTCTTCTCGTCCACCTCGTAATGCTCGTCCCGCCGGAGACGAGGCGCGATGCCGGCGAACTGCTTGTACCACTTCGTGCTCTCCTGGACTGCTCCTGAGATGATCAAGGGAGTCCTCGCCTCGTCGACCAGGATCGAGTCGACCTCGTCGACGATCGCGTAGTAGTGGCCTCGCCGGGTCATGTCGGCGATATCGGTAATCATGTTGTTGCGGAGATAGTCGAAGCCGAACTCGTTGTTGGTGCCGTAGGTAACATCCGCCTCGTAAGCAGGCTTCCGCTGCAAAGGCGACATCTCGCCCTGGATAATGCCGGTCTCCAGCCCCAGGAAGCGGTAGATCTGCCC
>JALZIO010000168.1 GCA_030860245.1 Actinomycetota bacterium
TAACGGTGCCGCTCATGCGGGTGATCTCGCCGACGACATCTAGTGGCGCCTGCACGCCTGTAACTTCGAAGGTGACGTCCGCTCCTACTCCTCCGGTTGTCTCAGCGACCGCGCGAGCGAGCGATTCATTGGACACATCGACGACGCTTGATGCCCCGAAGGACAGTGCGCGTTTGAGAGCATCGGGCCGTGTGTCTGCGACGATCACCTGCCGTGGACCTTTCAACTCGACAAGTTTGTGCACGAGGTGGCCCATGAAACCGGCCCCGATGATGATGACGTCGTCGCCGAGCGCCACCTCGGCGAGCTTCACGGCGTTCACGGCGCAGCCAAGTGGCTCACCGAGCGCCAGCTCGAGAGGGATGTCGACCGCCGGAAAGCAGTAGTCTGCTTTTACGGCCACGTACTCTGCGTATCCGCGGGTTGTCACCCAAGCTGCGACGGGGTCGCCGTGCTTCAGCCCGGTGACGTGGTCACCGACCTCGGCCACGTAGCCGCTCACCTCGTGACCGGGGTACCAGGGGTACTGGGCGTGTCCCTCCAGTCCTTCGAACATGTCCAATTCGGATGCGCAGACTCCGCATGCCGCGACCCGCAACAACACCTCGCCGGGGCCGATGGAAGGGGTTGGTTCATCGGCGAGTTCGAATTGCCCAGGCCGCGCAAGTAGCGCCATCCGCATCAACGATCCACCGGTGTGAGGACCAAGGAGGACTCGGCAGGCATGGCTATAGACGCAGACCCCCCCCTGATTTTCATCTTTACCCTGTCGTCGGTCAGCAGGTCTCGCATGGCGCCATCCGACGAGTCCAGTAGGGACGTCAGGACAGGGGAGCCAGAGACTTCGACGCGGGACTTGCCGGCGAAGTTGAGCACCACGAGCACCGGCCCACTCTTGCCGACGGCCGGGCGTACGAAGGCCAGTGCACTGTTGGGGGACGCCGTTAGTATTTCGATTTTGCTGGAGTTCAAGGCGGGGAGGTTGTGCTTCAGGTCAATGAGCTTCTTGTAGAACGTTCTAAGGCCGTAGCGGTCTCGCCAGGCAATGGGGGTGAGATTGGAGTAGGGCTGATAGCTCGCTCCGATTTCGTCACCGGCGAACAGTGCCGGGATTCCCGGCACCGTAAACTGCAAGGTGGCGGCTGTCTTGGACATATCGACTCCGTATTGATCGATGAAGCGAACCCCGGTGTCGTTGTTGTTGAGAAACCGCATGACGATAGAGCCAGGGGAAAAACCCTTCTGTCCATTGTCAATTAGAGGCGCTAGCAGTGCTCCGGCCTCCTCGGGAAAGGTGAAGGCCGACGACCACGCCCAATGGCCCAACTGCCTTGTCCAGTCGTAGGCGGCATCGAAGCCGTTCGCGAAATAGTAGGGATCAACCGCCGACGCCTCCGCCAGGAGAAGCAAATCGGGATTGATGCGCTTGAGCTCACGCCGCCACGCCGTCCAGAAGCCGGGCCGGCGCTTCTTGACTCCCCAGGCCACGTCCATCCGGAAGCCGTCCACATGCAGGTCGCCTACCCAGTATGCGGTCGCCTCTGTGACCATAGTGCGGACTTCGGGGTTGCTGTAATTCAGGTTTGGCAGGTGCGACCAATCGAAGTAGTGCGTGGGCTTGCCTTGGGAGTTGCGGTCGAAGAAGTCGAAGTACGGCGATGACTTGCCGTACTTCTTGGCGTCCTTGAAGTACGGACTCTTGGCCGATAGGTGGTTCGGGACGAAATCGACTATCACGTGCATGTTCTGACGATGGGCTTCGTCGATCATCTCCTCGAAGGCGGCCTTCGGCCCCCACGAGGGATCGATCTTGAAGAAGTCGTCGATGGCGTACTCCTCGCCGAAGGAGCGCAGCGATGTCGGAGGCCACAACCACAGCACGTCAACCCCCAGATCCCTGAGATATGGCAGTCTGCGCCTGACCGTTGTGGGCCCCTCCTCACCCCACAACTGCGGAATGGGGGCGTATATCACCGCCTTGTCGATCCACGAAGGATGCTCGTGCGCCATGTCGACAGGGCGAGCCTGTCCCTTGTCGACGACGAAGTAAGTGATGCTGGCGTCCGATCGACCCTTGGCGTCGGTTACCTTCAACGATACGTAGTATTCGCCCTGATCTATGGGGGCATGAAGGCGTAGACGAGGCCCGGTGACCTTCGTGAACGCTTTACCGGTTGTGGTCGTCAGCCTCGAAGGATGCCGCGCGTCCGGAGTCCACGTGTAACGGGTGATCTTCGATCCGTGGGGACTTGCAGAAACGCTTCTAGCACCCGAGAGCGTCACGGTGTCCCCCTTCACCGACACGGTGATTCGAGCCCTCGGCTTCTCCTGCAGGCGTCCCCGGAAGATGAGCGGGGCAGACGTTCCGTCCCCAGACCTGCAAATGGCGAGCACATGATTGGGTCCGGTAGCTATCGGCACCTTGGCGACAAAATCTGAGCCCTGCATCTCAACCGGCTGATCGATCTGTTCGCCGTTTACTTCCAACGCGATTTCTCCACAGTCACTGCTGCCCGTTACAGCCGCAGCCCAAGCGAATACATCTCCACCTCGGGAGTTAAATTCGATGGGTGCTCGAGACGACCTCTTGGGGGGAGGAGAGGGGCTTTCCGAGGCGCCGTCGTTGGTGCAGGCCGTCAGCATCAAGGTTGCCGTCAACAAGGACGCGACAACACCTTGCCTTTTCGCCAAGTCACGCTCCACCTACTCCTTCATTCCGGACAAGGAAATCCCTCGGACGAATTGCTTCTGGAATATGGCGAAGATCACGATCATTGGCAGGAGCGCGAGCACCGATCCCGCCATAACCAGATTCCAAACCGTCCGGCTGCCCTGTTGGAATAGGGCAAGCCCCAGAGGGAGTGTGAAGAGCTCCGGGGTGGAGAGGATGATCAGCGGGCCATAGAAGTCCCCCCATTGAAATTGGAAGGTGAAGATTGTCAGTGCGGCCAGCGCCGGCTTCGACAATGGCAGGATAATCTTCCAGAAGATCTTGAAGTGGCCCGCGCCATCGATCCGAGCGGCCTCGATGAGGGAGTCCGGGATCGACTTCATGTACTGGCGCAGCAGGAATATGGCGAAGGGGCTGACGAGGCTGGGCACGATCAAACCCCAGTAGGAGTCGAGCCATCCGTGCCCCCCCACCCCAGTGATGTCGTTGCCGCCAAACAGCGGGATGCTCTTGAGGATGAGGTAATTCGGAATGAGCGTGACTTCCGAGGGAAGCATCATGGTCGCCAGACCCGTAAAGAACAGGAAATCCCTCCCCGGGAATGTCCGCTTCGCGAACGTGTACGCCACCAACGCACTGAAGAACATTTGAAGTACCGTGATCGTGACGGAGACGAACAGGCTATTGAGCACCCACCGCCCGAGGGGTCTGTCGGCGGTCAGGAAGCCGGTGTAGTTGTCCAGCGTGGCGCCGATCGGAATCCACTGCGGTGGATACTCGAACATCCTCTCGAGCGGCAGCAGTGATGCGGTGACCATGTACGTCAACGGAGCGACGAAGATGATCGCCAGCACTATCAGGAGGGCATAGCGCGCCACCGTCCAGGGCCGCCACCGGATGCGGCGAGGCGGGGGAGGCGGGGGGCCGAAATCGAGAGGAACGGGCTGGCCGAATTCGACGTCCCTAGCTACGGTTCCCATTCCCTAGGTCTCTTCCACGCGCTTGAGGTACCAACGGAATTGCATGAAAGAGATAACGAACAACAACGCAAACAACGTGTAAGCGAGGGCCGAGGCGTAGCCCATTCGGTAGAACTTGAAGGCCTGGGTGTAAATGTAGTAGACGACCGTGGTGGTCGCACCACCGGGCCCGGGTGGACCTCCTTGCGTCATCACGAAGATCTCTGTAAACGCCTTCGTGGCGCCGATCGTGTTGATGATGAGGAGGAAGAAGGTCGTGGGAGCTACCAGCGGAAAGGTGATCCTGCGGAATTGTTGCCACGGGCCGGCCCCGTCGACCTCGGCCGCTTCATAGAACTCGGCCGGAATTGCCTGAAGCCCGGCCAGGTATACGACCATATTGAAGCCAACGCCCTTCCAAATGTTCATAATGATGACCGCAGGCATTGCGAACCTCGAATCTCCCAACCATTGGATAGGCTGGTCGATCAAATTGAATTTGATGAGATAGAAGTTGGCCAAACCGAAGTCGCCGTTGTACACCCATTTCCAGATGATGGCCGCGATAACGAGGGGTGTGATGACAGGCAGGTAATAGGCGGTGCGAAAGAATCCCAGCCCGCGGATCTTTACGTTCAGAAGCAGAGCCAATCCCAAGGCGATGAGCATTGTCGCGGGGACCGAGCCCACCACGAAGTAAACCGTGCGCCCGAGTGATTCCCAGAAGGGCCCGTCCTGCATAACTTCCCTGTAGTTCTGCAGCCCGACGAAGGGCTTTTCCGGCTCGAGGATGTTCCACTCGTGGAACGACAGGGTGAAAGATGTGTACAAGGAGTACACCAGGAAGACCGCAAAGAGAATCAGACCCGGTGCGTTCATCAGGTAGGCGGTCCACTCTCGCCGCATTTCGCGGAGCACGCCCTTCACGCCCCTGCGGGGCGGCTTGTAATCCTCCTGTCTGAGAGCTACCTGGGCCACGAGCTCCACGCGCAGACAGAGGAAGCTTTCAGCACCTTCGCCGTCGCAAGGGAAGTTCGAGAGGCCCGTGCGGCCGGACTCACTGGCCCAGCAGTTCTTCGCCCTGCTGAGCCGCGTCCTTGACCGCATCGACGGCGTCGATGTCGCCGTAAAGGGCCTCGCCCAACTTTTCGTTCAGCCCTTCCTCGATCTGCACCCATTTCGGTTGAGTGATGTTGCTGGTCACCGCGCACGTCATGTTGTCGGCGAAGCCCTGCAACCACGGGTTGTACTTGCCGAGCGCTGGGTCGTCGAGCAGAGACTGACGGGTTGGAAGCAGCGTGGTTGTCTTGGACCCGTACGTCCACGCCTTGAGGTTCTTCTCTTCCGATAGGAACTGGATCCACAGCCACGCAGCGTCCTGGTTCTTCGACTGGTCGAACACCGCAAGCGTGTCGCCTGCGAGAGTGGTGGCGCACCCGGCCGGTCCCTCGGGCAGCGGCGCAGCAGCCCACTTGTCGTTGATCTCGGGGAACTCGGTCTTGAGGGTCCCGCCGAACCACGAGCCGGCCATGTACATGCCCACCTTACCGGTGGCGAACGCTACCCGGCCATCGTAGGAGTTTGAGCTGAGGTAATCGGGCGGAGAGTACTTTCGCAGTCCCACATAGAACTCCGCCGCCCTCTGACCGGCGGCATCGTCGAATGTGACCGAGCTCTCGTCTTCAGAGAGGAGGTCGCCGCCCGCCTGCCACAGCCACGGGTACCAGTAGTAATAGGCCTCTGGGGCGAACAGGATGAATCCATATTTCTTTTCGGCGGTGTCTGTCAGTTTTTCAGCGGCGGATTCGAATTCCTCCCACGTCTTCGGTGGGCCGTCGATCCCAGCTTGCTCGAAAAGGTCCGTGCGATAGAACAGGCCGGTGGTCTCGCCGTCGAACGGCAGTCCGAACATGCTCCCATCGAACTCGACGGCTTGCCTGAAGCCGTCGACGTAGTCGTCCGGATCGATGACTTCGCTTCCGGCGATGTAGGAGTCGAGGTTGACCAACGCGTTCCGCGAGGAGAAGTCCTCGACCGCACTAGAGTCCATATACGCGGTATCGGGGACGTTCCCCCCAGCCACTTGCGTAACTAGTTTGTCCGTCGCCCGTTCAGAAGGCACGAGCTGGAACTCGACCGTGATGTTGGGGTACTTCTTGTGAAAGTCCTCAGCGAACTTCTTGAACTGTGGTGAACCACCGACGGAGCTGAATACGCTAAAGGTGATGGTGGTCGGCTTCGTCGGTTCCTTGGCTACGAGCGGCTCGACCTCTCCGCCGGCCTGACTGGTCTCGCTCCCGCCCGAGTCGTCTCCTGCGCTGACGCACGCAGACGCCAGCAGCGCCATCCCCACCGCCACAGCAACCAGACGCAGCGGTCGCCGCCCAAAGAACTGTGTCCTCACGTCGTCCCCCCTGGTCATGGCACTCTCCGGCTTCGACATGTGTCCAGGCCGACGGTGCGAGCAAACCGATTTGCTATCTGGTCCGTAGGACGATACCGCCGCCCCACAGGCCAAGTCAACCGCATACTATCGGGATAAGAGCACCTCGTCTGTGGTCGGCGGATGGGAGCGCAGTTGACAGGGGACGGTCGCGGCCACACCCTTGGGGGCGGATGTGAAACGATTTGCGCCGCCCGAGCGGGCCACCATAGCGGATGTGGCGAGGCTGGCCGATGTCAGCAAGGCCACCGTGTCCCAAGTGCTGTCCGGGAAGCGGCCGGTGGCACCTGCCACCCGCGAACGTGTCGAGGCGGTGGTCCGGAAATTGGGGTACCGGCCTGATGGACTCGCCCGGAGCCTCCGGACCCGCAGGACTCACATGGCAGCCTTGATGATCCCCGACATCACGAACCCGTTCTATCCATTGCTCGCCCGGGGGCTCGAGGACGGTATGGAGCCTGGGTACCGCTCCTTCATCTGCAATACCGATGGACGGAAGGAGCGTGAGCAGGAGCTTCTGGAGGAGGTCGCACAGCGGGGGGCGGACGGAATAGTGCTCGATTCCTTTTCCCTCGACCCGGATTGGATAGAGAGCGTCGTACCCGGCGGGACCCCTGTGGTGCGAATAGGCACCACAGTCATCGACGACCCCGGCCACGACACGGTCCATGCCGACGACGAGAGAGGGGCGTTCGCCGCGACGACCCACCTGTTGCACAAGGGCCACACCCGGATCGCCATGGTGCAGGGCCCGGCAGGCGCCGGAGGAAAGCGGAACGACGGCTACCGGCGAGCCCTGGATGCGGCCGGGGCCAAGGTAATCTCCGACTTGGTCGTCTCCGGCGATTGGACCCGCCCGGGTGGAGCGGCAGCGGTCTCGGAACTCTTGCGACGCCCCAATCCCCCGACCGGGATCTTTTGCGCCAACGATCTCATGGCGCTGGGCGCCCTCGACTCGGCCAGAGACCGCGGGTTGCGGGTGCCCGGGGACTTGGGGCTGGTGGGCTTCGATGACATCGAAGCGTCGGCCATGGTTAGGCCTGCACTCACCACGGTTTCGAATCCGGCGTACGAGACCGGCCTGCTCGCCGGAATACTGCTCCGTGAGCGGGTTACGGGTGAGTACCGCGGTGAGGCGCGCACGGTGACACTTCCCTGCGAGCTCATCGAGCGTGAGTCGTCGTGACGGCGGCCCGCCAACGCGTCCATCTCGACACCGATCTCGGGTCCGACACGGACGATCTCTGTGCCCTCGCGATGCTGCTCGGATGGGAGGATGTCGAGGTCGCTGGGGTGACCACAAATACCGACCCAGGCGGCATCCGGGCGGGCTACACCGAGTACGCCCTTGGCCTGGCGGACAGACGCGAGGTGCCCGTGCGAGCGGGGGCGGAGGGGTCGTTGGGAGGGTTGTTCTCTCCGCTCGCCTTTCCGGACTACTGGCCCGAGCCGATCGAACCGCGGCCCAGCCGTTCGGGGGAGGCGATCGAGCTTCTCGAAGCGAACGCCGAAGCCGGAGCGGCAATCGTCGCGGTCGGCCCATTCACCAACCTGGCCATTCTCGAGGCCACCCGCCCCGGTCTGTTGTCGCGTTCCAACCTCGTCGTGATGGGTGGCCACATGACGACGCCGCGATCCGGCCTTCCGCAGTGGGGGATTCACGATGACTTCAACGTTCAACAGGATCGTCTTGCGGCGATGATCGTCTTCGAAAGGTGTCGGCCGGTGGTCGTGCCCCTTGCGGTGACCCTGGAGGTGTCCTTGCAAGGAGGGCACCTTGAGCGGCTTCGGGAGGCTGGTGAGCTTGGCAGTCTGATCGCCGATCAGGGCGAGATGCACGCGCGTGACAACGGACGGGGCGAAATGCTGCAGGCCTTTCCGGCCCTGCCGACCGATCTGCTGAATTTTCACTATGACCCTCTTGCATGCGCCGTTGCTCTGGGGTGGGAGGCAGCCACCATCGACGACATCCGCACCGATCTGAGCCTTGGCGTGGACCGGCTCTGGATGAAACCTGCAGATGACGGAACAATGTTGCGGGTTGTTACCGGGGTCGATGCTTATGCGTTCGAGGAAGCGTGGTTGCAGGCGGTGGAGCGAGCCTCGCTGCCGAGTTGAAATTCGATCTTGCTGTGATCGGGGCCCCGTTCCTCGACCTCACTTTTGAGGGTCTGCCCCGCCTGCCCGGCGTCGGAGAGGAGGTCGTGGCCCGGTCGCTGCACCTGACCCCCGGTGGAACCGGAATGCAGGCAATCGGCGCAGCGAGGCTTGGGCTCGCG
>JALZIO010000171.1 GCA_030860245.1 Actinomycetota bacterium
ATCCACAGGAACATGTCGCCGTCGGTAGCGCCGGGAAAGGCCTTCCCCAGCTGTTCCTGATGGATGGCGTCGATCGTGGGCAGGTACACGTAGTCGTACCAATCACCTGAGATTTCCTCCGGAGTCAATACCTCGCCCCGTTCCTGGACCAGGTCGTAGCCGTGCGCCTTCACCAGCTCGAGGAGCTCGGCATAGCCGTCCGGACGATCGAGCTCGATAAGAGCTTCTGGGCGGGCCCGTTCGAGGCGGCTTTCCGACATGAACAGGTTCTGCTGCTCGGCGTGGATGATCCTGCCGATATCGGCGTCCGCAGGGAGCTCGAAGCTGGTGTTGAGCCGGGTGATCTCCGCATCGATGAAGCTCATGCCGCGCTGGCGGGCAATTGCCACGCGGTGGTGCCCGTCGACGACGAAGTAGGAATCACCGAGCTGATAGACGACGATGGGTGGGAAGGCGCCCTCCGGGAACACTTGTTCGACGCGCTTCCAGCGCTCACTGACCCCGCGCCTGCGGGGGAGAAAGTTGCGATCGAAGTCCTGGGACCGCCCGGCGGTGCCCACGATCTTCTCCACCGGAATGGGCCGGACACCGACGTAGGTTTGCTCGAACAGGCGCAGGCGCTCTCTTACCTCTTCGAGGGGCAGAAGCTCGTTCCGTCCGTCCCTCCGGCCCTTTACCGCTCGGGTGAATCGCCTGTAGGCCTCCCTGCGCCTGGCCCGCTCGAAGGTGGACGGCTGTGGCAGCGGATGAAAGCTCATCGGCTCAGTTCTAGCAGTCGGTGGCCGACGACATTTACCACCTCGGTATCCGCCAGGCGGTGGGTCGGGGGTTGCCGGCCGTAAAGATGGATGTGTCCGTGGGCCAGCAGCTCCGGTCCCAGGGACCGGACCAGCGGGTGAAAACAGGCAAACCCCCTGTGGGCCAGATCCCCCTCGTCTCCCAGCCCACGGGGAGGTGCATGCGTGATCAAGAGATCGATGGGCCTCCGGTTCCGCGCCCGTCTGAGACGGTCCCGGACCTGGAGGCGCAGTGTGCGCCGCCGCATCTGCGATTCGGTGTACTGGTTCGGCCCGAAGTTGTAGGCGTAGCTTCCACCAAGGCCTGCGATCACCACTCCGGCCGCTTCCAGGATGCGTCCGTCGGCGTTGATGCACCCTGCCGGTCCTGGGGTGTCACGGTTGGCGCGGTCGAAGCCGAAGGGCTGTGTGAAAGAGGCCAGCTCTTCCTCCGGACGGGGCCGGCTCAGATCGGGGTCGTGATTGCCGGGCACGAACACCAGAGGGACAGATGACATTGTGACTATGTACTCGAGATAGTCGCCCGGAAGGTCTCCACAGGCAACCACCAGATGGGGGTTCAGTCGCCCCAGAGACTCTTTCGAGTAGAGGACGTTGTCCACCTCGTCGGCGATTGCCAGTATGCGGGTCACAGAATGATCTTAGGAGGCGCGGCCGACTCTTCCGCCGTCCAGATACCGACGCCGAGGATTATGTGGCGGCGTGACGGGGTTGCTCCTAGGTAGAGAACGTTCAGAGATTCATTTCAACGACAGGGAGGCAAGGGGTATGGAGTATCGGCGTCTAGGACGCTCAGGGGTGATGGTCTCCGAGATCTGCTTGGGGACGATGACCTTCGGCCGGGAGATCGACGAATCGGATTCTCACGCTCTCGTCGATGTTTTCCTCGAGGCAGGAGGGAACTTCATCGACACAGCCGACGTCTATTCCTCCGGGGTTTCGGAGGAGATCACCGGTCGCAAGATCAAGGACAAGCGGGACGATATCGTCTTGGCGACGAAGGTCCGCTTCCCCATGGGAGAGGGGCCGAACGATGTCGGCGTCTCGCGCAAGCACATCATGCAGGGGTGCGAAGCGAGCCTCAGGCGGCTCGGGACGGACTACATCGATCTCTATCAGGTCCATGCCTGGGATGGAGCCACGCCCCTCGAAGAAACCATGGGGGCTCTCACCGATCTGGTGCGCCAGGGGAAGGTCCGCTACCTCGGCCTCTCCAACTTCTCCGGCTGGCAGATCGCCCAGACGGTTCACGTGGCCGAGGTCAAGGGTTTCGAGCCATTCGTCTCGTTGCAGCCCCAGTACTCGATGGTCGAGCGCAACATCGACTACGAGGTGCGGGACGCGGCCCTCGAGGCCGGGCTCGGCATCATTCCGTGGGGCCCACTCGGCTCTGGTTTCCTCACCGGGAAGTACCGCAGGGACCAGAAGCCCCCCGAGGACTCGCGTATCGCCAAAGCCGAGGAGTGGCAGGCTGAGTACTGGCACAAACGAGCGGTCGAGCGCAACTGGGCGACTCTCGACGTGGTAAGCGAGGTCTCGGAGGAAACCGGCAAGTCCTACGCTCAGGTTGCGTTGCGCTGGTTGCTGCAAAGAGACGGTGTGACGGCGCCCATCGTCGGCGCCCGCAAGGCCGACCAGCTAAAGGACAACCTCGGCGCGGCCGGATGGAAGCTCGATGACAAGCAGATGGAGAGGCTGACAGAGGCCAGCGAGCCGCCCGAGATCTACCCGTACAATTTCATCACGAACGCACAACGAGCGTGATCCAAAGCGCCGAGTGGGTGGTGGGGTGAGACTATTTACAGCTGTCACCCACTCGGCGGCCGGTTGGTGATGATCACGCCCTCCCAAGCCCCGAGCCCGAGAGGCCCGGTCACGGTGTCGCCGTCACGCGCGCGGCTCGTCCCCATCGCTATGGTTCCGTCTAGGTCAGGAACGTCCTGATCCCGGTCGGACAGGTTCACTGCGATGGTGACGTTGTCGCCGCGACGCCAGGCCCATACTCCCTCGGGGCAATCCAGGGGCCTGTAGCTGCCGCGGGGCAGCTCGGGTAGTTCGCGGCGGAGGGCGATGAGGTCGCGCGTGAAGTTCAGGATGGAGTCCGGATCGTTGCGCTGGCCGGCGACGTTGCAGGCCCCGTAGTCGCCGAACGGGAGCCATGGCTCTGTGCCCGGATCGGTGAATCCCGCGCCGGGCTCGGGGCTCCAGTGCATCGGAGTGCGCCCGGGATCGCGGCCCAGGCCGTCTTCGGTTCGGATCTTGACGGGGTCGAGCACTTGATCCGGGCTCATGGCTGTGTCCGGCATCCCGATCTCGTCACCGTTGTAGAGAAACGGCGTGCCCCTCAGCGCCAATAGGATCATCATGGCGCACCGCACCCGTGCCGGATCGTCGTGGCACCAGCGCGTCGGGAAACGGCGGGTGTCATGGTTCGTCCCGGTCCAGACCGGCCACGCCTCCACCGGCAGGAGATGCTCGGTGGTAGCGACAACCTCGCTCATCTCGTGAGCGTCCAACGACGCGAAGATGAACGGGAAGTTGAAAGCGAGATTGAGCTCGTCGGTGCCGCTCCCGTAGAAAGCGGCCCAGCGCTCGAGGTCGAGAACCAGCGTTTCTCCCACGAGCACCTTCTGCGGACTGTATTCATCCGACACTTCGCGCCAGCGCTTGAGGACATCGTGAACCTCAGGGCGGTTCAGATTGTAGTTCTGCTGCTGTCCGATCAACCTGACGCGCGGATGGTCCTCCGGAGTGGCCGGCAGGTTGTCGCGCAGCTCGCGATCCTTGATGATGCCGTGGGCGACATCGATGCGAAAGCCTGCGACACCACGCTCGTACCAGAAGCTCAAGATGGCGTCAAAAGCCTCCCGGACGTCATCGTTCCACCAGTCGAGGTCCGGCTGCTGGGGGAGGAAGTTGTGAAGGTAGTACTGGCCGGTGTCCTCGTCGAGCGTCCAGGCGGGTCCGGTGAACACGCTCAGCCAGTTGTTCGGTGGGGAGCCATCCGGCTTCGGGTCGCGCCAGATGTACCAGTCGCGATGCGCGGATGAACGGGATCGCTTGGCATCGATGAACCACTCGTGCAGGTCGCTGGTGTGATTGGGAACGAGATCGAGGAGAATCTTGATGTTGCGATCGGAAGCTTCTCGCAGCAAGTCGTCGAGGTCGTCCATGGTTCCGAGCTCCGGATGAACCCCGCAGAAATCCGCCACGTCGTAGCCCCAATCGAGGTTGGGCGACGGCATCGTCGGGCTGAGCCATAGACCGTCTATGCCGAGCCACTGCAGATAGTCGAGCTTCGACGTGATTCCGGGCAGGTCTCCGATCCCGTCACCGTTGCTGTCTGCAAACGAGCGCGGGTAGATCTGATAAAAGACGCCATCGCGCCACCACGCCCCGCTGTTGGACGTCATCCCCGGCTCAGATCACTTGACGGCACCGGCCAGAATGCCCTGCACGAAGTAGCGCTGGAAGGCGAAGAAGACGAGCAGGGGCACCGACATGGAGATGAAGGTGCCTGGGGCGATGATGTCGATGCTCGTGCCGTACTGCCGCATCTGACTCCGGATGTAGACATTGAGGGGAGCCGACGACCCCGGCGCAAACACCAGAGCAACCAATAGGTCGTTCCATGTCCAGATGAACTGGAAGATGAGCAGCGAAGCGATCGCCGGCATACCGAGCGGCAACATGAGGCGGCGGAATATCTGCAGCTCCGACGCTCCGTCGATTCGAGCCGCCTCGAGGATGTCTCCCGGAATGCCGATGAAGAAGTTGCGCAGCAGGAAGATGGCAAATGGGAGTCCGAAGGCGACGTGAAAGACGACGGCTGCCGTCACCGTCCCGAAGATGCCGACGAGCCCAAACAAGCGCGCCACCGGTATGAGGGCCATCTGCAGCGGGACGACCAGCAGAGCGACGACAATGATGAAGATCCAGTCGCGCCCCTTGAACTCAATGTGGGCAAAAGCGTAGGCGGCGAGCGCGGCGATCACTACCACGAGCAGCGATGTCGGCACGCTGATCTTGACGGTGTTCAGAACCGCCGTCCAGAGACTCTCATTCTGGATCAGCTCGAGGTACGGCTGAAGCGTGAGTTGCCGCGGGTTCGTCAGCGCAGTCCACCAACCGGACTCGGAGTACGCGGCCACGGTTCGGAAACTGCTGACGAACAGCCCGACCACGGGTGTCAGCCACAACAGAGCCAGGCCGATCAGGAAGAGGTGGAGTGGTCCCCGGGCCAGGGTGTCAGAAAGACGTTTGCCGTGGGGGGAGGGCTCCCGGCTGGCTTGGGTGGTGCGTGCTGCTATCGCCATCAAGCTTCCCTCCTGAAGTTACGGAGATTGAGGGCCATGATCGGGATCACGAGGATGAACAACAGCACTGCGACCGCGGCGCCCACGCCAAAATTCCGCTCCGAGAAGGCGGTTCGGAACATCTCGACTCCGATCACGTTGGCCTCATCCTGGCTTGCGCCCGGGGCCAAGACGTAGACGAGGTCGAAAATCTTCAACACATTGATCGTCAGGGTTACAAAGACGACCCCGATGACGGGCCGCATAAGCGGCACGGTCACGTGACGGAAGGTCTGCCACTCGTTAGCTCCATCGACGTGCGCCGCCTCGAGCACATCGCGGGGAAGAGCCGACAGGCCCCCTCCGATGATCACAACCGCAAATCCTACGCTCATCCAGAAGAAGGCAAGAATCAGTGCTGGAGTCACAAGGCTCGATCCGAGCCATTCGATCCCTGCAAAACCCAGCGAGAAGGTCGACGAAGCGATCTGCGCCTTGAAGGGGCCCTCTCCAACTTCGCTGAAGGAGACGGAGCCATCCGCCCCCGTGGCTTGTGATGCAACGACCTCGCCGGAAGCGTCGGTCAACTCCACAACCGCGCCGGGGAGCCCCAGCTCGCCCTGCTCGATGACACCCGGTTCCCCCCCACCGGGTTTGAAGTCCCGCCACACGACGACGGAGATGGCGTCCCCCGAGGCCTGGGCCTCGGATGCCTGGGTGGCGGCGGCCGGGATGGCCTCGTCGAGAACATTGACGAGCCCGATTTCCGTTGAGTCGCCCGGCCGCAACTCGGGGCGAGCGGCCAGGGCGCCGTCGCTTGTCCTTTGCACCGGAGCCTCGGGCAGGACGGTCGCCTCTGGATAGGCTCCCGGGCCACCGACGAGGTTGACCACCGAACCGATGACTACATTGAGGGCGCCCCGCTCGGGGTCGGGCTCGTAGGTGAGCCGCCAAAGTACCCCTGCAGCGAGGCCCGATATGGCAATGGGCATGAACAGGACCACCCTGATAGCCGTTGTGTAGCTCACCCGTTCGGTCAGCACGGCCACGATGAGCCCGAAGCCGGTGATCAAGGCCGGTGCCACCACCACCCAGATGAAGGTATTGCGGATAGCGGTGAGGATGCGAGGGCTTTCGGTTATCGCCTTGTAGTTGTCGACGCCGACGAACTGACGGGACTCGTTCTGGAAGCTCTGAGCAATCGTATCGATGGTGGGGTAGATGATGAGCGCACCGATTATCACTGCGGCGGGGCCAAGGAAGGCCGCTGCGACCCACTTCTTGCTGCCGCCTGCAGAAGGCTTGCGTCTCGTGCGGGAGCGCCCGGCGCGCGCCCGCACGTCCGCTGAGGTGACGCTCATGGAGTTCCCTCGGCTCCTGTGGGTCTGCCGCCGGCTACTTGAAGGCCTTCTTGGCGTCCGATTCGAGTGCTTTGGTGACCCCCGATATGTCGTCCGGGTTCTTGAGAAAGTCCTGCATCCGAACCCACATACCGCGGCCTGCAGTTGCGCCGAACTCCGCTGGTTGAAGGTCCGACATGTCGAAGCGGAAGCTGCCGCTGCCCGCCGCCGCTACGACTCCTTCGGCGATTCGGCCGCTGATCTCGTCGGGATACACCGACATGTCGAGCTTCTCGTTCGGGGAGATGAAGCCGCCCTTTGATGCCCATACCTCGGCGGCCTCGGGCGTGGCAAGGAATGCGAGCAGCGCCTGGGCGTCGGGGTTGTCGGTCAGAGCCACTCCGACGTCGCCGCCGCCGACGACGGCACCGTCACCCTCGATGATCGGAAAGTCGAAGAAATCGGCCTCGGTGCCCACCTT
>JALZIO010000172.1 GCA_030860245.1 Actinomycetota bacterium
ATCGACGTGATAGCTAGATGTCCCGGGCGACATGCCCACGCGCCCCAGACGGACGTAGAAAGCCTCGAAGGCGTCGAGCCCCCAACGTTCGATGAAATAAGAAATCGCAGATTGAGCCTCCTGATAACTCATGTAGATCTCGGTGCCGGCACCGGTGGTGAACTCGAAGTCCTCCGGAAGGCGCCTGTCGAACTCCCCGGTTTCCACCCGCGCGTTGAAAAACGAGAGCGCAGAAGGATCACGGTTATAGGCAGTCACCTCGGCGAACCCCTCTTCCACCCAGGTGGGTATGAACACCCCCGAGGAGTTGCGCGTCGCAATATGGGCCAGTTCGTGGCTGAGGATCGTGAATACTTGTTCGCTCGTCTGCAAGTCGAACGCGTTCGGATTCAAGATGATGCGGTGGCCGGTGAAATCGATGCCGTGCTCGAGATCGATGGTCGAGTAGGCAAAGGCAACGAAGTTGTCGAGGTCGATGGATGTTTGCAGCATTCTGCGCAACTCGCCCTGGGAAGCTGGGACGAGAACGATGACACGTCTCGTCCAGGGCGCATGCCAATACTGGTCCACGCGCCTCAGGCCCCGCTCTGCAAGGGGCAGGAAGTCGGCGCCCAGCCTGAGGCAATCCTCACCGGAGCAGGGATGCTGCAACTGCAGGAAGTGGTCGCTGTGGCGAGGCTCGAGCCCGCCCCGGTCCCAGAGGTGGCGCGCCGAGAACAAGGCGAGGTCATCGAGATCGGTGTCCTCCGCCACCGACCACTCTCCATCCCGCTTCACGAAGGTGTAAAAGAGGTCCTCGGCCGCCTCCTCTGGATCGAAGCCCTCGATACGGTAGCGCTCCTCGGTCACGGGTATCACGACGTCCTCCGCGCCCGGATACCTCGCTCTGTCCGAAGGCCGCACCAAGTCGCCGAATCGCTCCCACTTTGCGACCAGTCTGTATGACGCGAAGTCGACCGAGCCCATCGCATCGAATAGCCGGCTCTGGCGGTCGACGAACCCGGATGACGCAGGGTCGACCGTCGCCATGAAGGCATCCTTGTCGTGTGCTCGTACGGCCTCGGCGCGCCTCTCCAGCAGCACGTCGATTGCCGCTGCCGTCCCGGAAGGAGCGGGCAGCGCGGCAGGGGTGAGAACGGCGACGATGCCCAGCGCGATCACAGCCGTCGCCGCGGTTGTGGTTCGATTGACCATGTGTTCGAGATTAAGGGGCGGCGCAGTATGTGCGTGAGGAGATGACTCCGCCCGAGTCGGCGAACGTTGCGCTGGTGAAGGTTTACCTGCGCGCCCAGAACCTCGAACAGATCGGGCGTCTCGATGAGGCCATCGAGCTCTACGAACAGGGAATAGCGGAGCGCTTCGATTCGACCGGTCCGTATGACCGCCTCATCGCCATTTACGCCGAGGGGGGACGCCACGGCGAGGTCGTGCGGGTTGCAGAGGAGGCCATCGCCAATGTCCACACGCACCGCGAAAAGAGGGCCTGGTACGAGCGCATGCGCGGCGAAGCCCAGAAAGCCATGGCAAGGACGCCGAAGGCAGCCCCTAAGCTGCCCCCGCCCGCCGGCGCGCCCGACTCCTTTCCCACCCCCGGACCCCGTCGTCGCCCCGCAGACGACGGGGGCGCCGAGACTCCGGTTTGACCCCGCTCGAACAGACTTTGCTTGAACGCATCCACCGCAATGGGCCGATGCCCTTCGCCGCATTCATGTCGACCGCCCTCTACCATCCCCGCCTCGGCTATTATTCGGCCGGCCGGCCCAGAAGCGGCAGGCGCGGCGACTTCGTGACCTCTCCCGAGCTCGACCCCGCCTTCGCAGAGCTATGGGTAAACGGATTCAGGCAGACGTGGGAGAGATGTGGGCGCCCTGAGAGGTTCTGCGTGATCGAGGTCGGCCCCGGCGAAGGCGCCTTCGCCGCCTGTGTCCTCGCGTCGGCGACCGGGGCCTTCGCGGATGCCCTCACCTACCACCTGGTCGAGCGGCTGGCCGTTCTCGAAGCTCGCCAACGCCGGTTGCTGGCTCAACACGAAAACGTGTCCTGGAGCCCGTCGCTCCGGGAAGCACCGGTGGCCGGGGACGGCTGCGTGTTCGCCAACGAGGTGCTGGACAATCTCCCCGTTCATCTCATCGAGCGACGGGGGGGACGCCTGATGGAGGTCTGCGCCGGCGAGATCGATGGCAAGCTCGCCTTCGTGCCCCTGCCTCCGTCCAACCCAGAGCTGGAGCGCTACCTTGATCGCACCGGACTGAACCTTCCCGAAGGGCATCGCGCCGAAGTTGGCCTCGCGGCCGAGTCTTTCACCCGGCAGGCTGCGGCCGCGGTCGAGCGGGGGGCGGCCTTCCTCATCGACTATGGGTCCGAGGCCGGCGATCTGTCACGGCGCGCCGAGGGAACGCTCGTGTCCTACTCGTCCTCGGGCGCAGACGACGAGGTCCTCGGGCTGCCTGGGGCAAAGGACATCACCGCCCACGTCAACTGGACCGCGGTCCGGAACGCCGGCGCCGGGGTGGGGCTCTCGATGCTGGGGCCGCGCCCCCAGAGAGAGGTGCTGGGCGCACTCGGGCTGTGGGGTCTCGACGATGACCTGAGGAGGGCGCACCAATCGGCCGCAGCGGAGGGCCGGGGCGCCGAGGCGGTCTCGGCGTTCTCGAGGCGGGGGGCGCTGGGGGCGCTCGTGGATTCAGGCGGCCTGGGGGCCCTGGGTGTCCTGGCCGGCGTCAAAGGGATCACCCCGCCGTCCTTCCTCCTGACCTGACCCTCTACTTCCCGTCGACGACGAGAGCCGTCGGATCGAACGCGCAACCCATGCGTGAGGCGGCGGCGACAAGGGGTCTGTCGGCGGTCCAGAGTTCTGCGTCGGGAGTCAGATACGTCGCCGCGAGGAGCTGCGCGTCCACGTAGCCGATGCCCCTCCCGAAGAGGCCGTGGTTCTCGACAAGCGTTAGGATCTCGTCGGTTGAAGCGACCGCTGCCTGCGGGAGGCTGGTCAACAAGCCGAGGATCTCGCGACGCCGGCCCAGGTGGCCGAGCGCAAGCTCGCCGATCACCCAGGGATGGCCCAGGACGAGGCCGCGCTCGAGCAACCCCGCGAGAGTCGAGTGGCCGGCTCTCAGGTGGCCGATCCAAATCGAGGTGTCGACCAAGATCACGAGGGTTCGCCGCGGCGCCTGGGGACTTCGTTGAGCCCCGGCTCACGGCCGCCCAGCCTGGCCAGGCGGCGCGCGCTCTCACGCTGGATGAGAGCCCGCAATGCCTCACGAACGAGGGCGCTCTTCTCGCTGGTCCCGGTGAGTCGCTGCGCCTCCGCTACCAACTCGTCGTCCAGAGCAAGGGTCGTCCGCATCGTGTCTCCGTTCGCTCGGCATCGAAAACGTCATCTTATGATGCCGACCCTCGTGCCGGGGCCGGGGAGGCATTCGGTTCTCGTCGCGCCGATCAACACTTGGCGTCACCCACCTGCGCCGCTCAGACGGGGTCTCCTGCCGCGGCGATGCCTTGCCGGCGGCTCAGTAACCCAGCGAGGGGTCCACGAGACCCTCGAGTTCCTTGCCCTCCGAGTAGTTCGCCACGTTGCGGCGCACCATCTCGACCAGCTCGGGCAGGGCCATGCTCCAGGTGTTGGCGACATGCGGCGTGATGATCACGTTGTCCATCGCCCACAGCGGGTGACCGTCGGGCAGGGGTTCGGGATCGGTCACGTCCAACGCAGCGCCGCCGATGCCCCCTTCGCGCAGAACATCGACGAGGGCATCGGTATCGATGAGCCCCCCGCGCGCGACGTTGATGATCCACGCGTCCGGCCGCATCGCCTCGAGGACCTCCCGGTTGAACATTTCCTTTGTTTCGGGCGTGAGTGAAGCGGCAACCACCACGTAATCCGCCTCGGTCACCAGCTCGGGGAGCCTGTCGCTGGTTTCGGTTCTCTCGGCGCCGTCCAGGGGACGGCCCGAACGATTCGACGCGAGAATGCGCGGCTCGAGCGGCTCCAGCATGTTCACCAACGAGCGGCCGATCCCGCCCGTGCCCACGATGAGGACCGTGCACTCCTTCAATCGGCGCTCGGGACCCTGCCCGGCCCACGAGCGTGCCGGCAGGTGCACATGCAGCCGGCGCGCCGCCGCGAGCATGAATGCCACCGCGTGCTCGGCACAGGACGGGCCGTAAGCGCCTTTGGTGCACGTCCAGGTCAAGTCGGGGTTCAGAACCCCCGCGTCGGCGAACTTCTCGATCCCCGCAAAGGGCAGCTGCACCCACTTGATCGATGACTTCTCGAGCAGCTCGTCCAAACCGTGCGGGTCCTGGGGGTCGGTCCACACCAGGGCATCCGCCTCGCCCGGCTCGACCACCCTGCCTCCCGCGTCCTCGACGGCGGCCCGGAGCTCGTCTTCGCCCGGCGGCGCGATTGCGACAGCAGGAGACGGGGTCACAGAAGCGGCTCCCCGGCCGGCGCGATGTCCGCCGACCCGCAGGTGCGGCAACGCGCTGACATGTCCCCGTTGACCGGGAAGGTGTCACCGCACCCGTAGCACCGGACCACCGTGAAAGCGGGCTCAGTTACCTCCGGTCGCTCCCGCCACTCGTCCCGTTCGCCTTCCCGTTCACCTGATGGCCGCATCGGGTGAGCCTATCTCTCCGGCGGAGGGCCGCTCACTGAGCTTCGAAAAGAAGAGACCCCCGTCGAACGCATCGATCTGAATCTCATCCCCGTCCCTGAAGGTGCCGTCGAGCAAGCGCATCGCAAGCTCGTTCTCGATGGCACGCTGGATCAAGCGCTTGAGAGGCCTGGCGCCGTAGGCGGGCTCATAGCCCATGTCTGCTAGATATGTCTGGGCGTCCGGGGTGACCTCCAGGGTGATGCTACGCGCCGCCAACCTTGACGCGAGTCCGTGCAGCTGCACCTCGACGATCTTAACCAGGTGCGCCTTGTCGAGCCGGTGGAAGACGATGATCTCGTCGACACGGTTCAGGAACTCGGGCTTGAAGTGATCACGCACCGAGGCGAGCACCTTTTCGTCTATCGACGCGCGCGTCTCTTCTTCGGACAAAACCCACTGGGAACCAAGGTTCGAGGTCATGATGATTACGGTGTTCTTGAAGTCGACCGTCCGCCCCTGGTTGTCCGTCAGACGCCCGTCCTCGAGTATCTGGAGCAGGATATTGAACACGTCCGGGTGCGCCTTTTCGATCTCGTCGAGCAAAATCACCGCGTAGGGGCGTCGCCTGATCGCCTCCGTCAACTGTCCACCCTCGTCGTACCCGACATATCCAGGTGGCGCACCGACCAGCCTGCTGACCGAATGCTTCTCCATGTATTCGCTCATGTCGAGGCGGATCATCGCCCGTTCGTCGTCGAACATGAAGTCTGCCAAAGTGCGAGCCA
>JALZIO010000189.1 GCA_030860245.1 Actinomycetota bacterium
GAATCGATTGAGCAAGGAGGAGATCCTCAAGCGATACCTCAATACCGTGTACTTCGGCGAGGGCGCCTACGGCATCCAGGCGGCGGCCCAGGCCTACTTCAGCAAGGGCGCCGCCAAACTCAACCTGCGAGAGGGAGCGTCCCTCGCGGGCCTCATCAAGAGCCCCGAGGCCTACAACCCACTCAATAACCCGAGGGTCGCCAAGAACCGACGCAACCTGGTGCTGTCTAAGATGCGCGAGCTGGGCTGGGTGTCGAAGAAGCGCGCGCGGCGCGTCAAGCGCAGGGGCCTGTTGCCCGACCCGGCCAAGGAAAGAATCAGATATCCCGCCCCCTACTTCGTCGATTACGTCAAGCGCCTGCTCACCTACGATCCCCGCTTCGACATGCTGGGCCGCACCCCCGGGCAACGTACCGAGGAGCTGTTCGAGGGGGGGCTGAAGATCCACACGACCATCGACCTCAAGATGCAGAAAGCGGCGGAGGCGGCGGTCCGGCAGGTGCTCTACCTGCCCACGGACCCGTACGCGTCCTTGGTTGCGATCGATCCCCGAACCGGCTACGTGCGAACCATGGTCGGCGGACGTGACTTCTTCGCCCCGAAAGGCAACGACCCCTATGCCAAGGTCAACCTTGCGACCGTGATCGAGCCCGGGCTCGGCGCCCGGAAGAGCGGGGGGGACGCCCCGGGGGCGGGCCGGCAGGCAGGCTCTTCGTTCAAGGTGTTCGCGCTTGCCGCCGCCATCAAACAGGGGATAACACTGTCCAAGACCTACGATGCAGGGGGATCCTGTATCACGCTGCCTTTGCCGGGCAGCAGCGAACCCTACAGCCCCTGCAACTACGAGGGCAGCGCCTACGGAAAGATCTCTTTGCTCGAGGCGACGGTGAACAGCGTGAACACCGTCTTTGCTCGACTGGGCGCCGAAATCGGGCCCCAGTCGGTCGTGCGCACCGCCCGAAAGATGGGGATTCGGACGCCGCTACAACCGGTGCTGTCTGCGCCCCTCGGCAGCAACGGCGTCAACGCCCTGGATATGGCGTCCGCCTACGGCACACTCGCCGCCAACGGTCACCGTCATTCCCCGGTGGCTATCTCCAGGATCGTCGACTCTCGGGGCAGGGCCATATACCGGGCTACGCCCCGATCGAAGCGGGTGCTCGACCCCGTGACCTCTTATCTGACAACGAGCGCCCTGGAGCAGGTGATCACCCGCGGCACCGGGTCGGCGGCGGGGATAGGGCGTCCGGCGGCCGGCAAGACGGGTACGGCACAGGAGTACCGCGATGCCTGGTTCGCCGGCTACACGCCGAATCTCACCGCTGCGGTTTGGGTCGGATATCCGGAGGGCCAGATCGAGATGAAGACGGCCTGCTACGACACCACCGCTTGTCGTCCGACGCGCATTCAGGTGACGGGCGGCTCATGGCCGGCGGAGATATGGCAGGCGTTCATGCTTCGCGCCCTGGCCAACACGCCCGCCCTCGACTTCCAGGCTCCGGAAGGCGGCATCACCACGGTGGTCATCGACACCCGAAATGGATGCCTGGCGGGGGCCTTTACTCCGGCCGATGCCCGCGCCGAAGCGGTCTTCGCAGCCAACACGGCCCCGACCCGCTCCTGCATCGAGCCCGGCGACCGCAACAAGATTCCCGGGGTACTGGGCCTCTCGGTCGATGCCGCCACGCAGGCCCTCAGCGAGAAGGGCTTGGGAGTCTCGGTGGACAGACGCCAGACGTCCGAGGCGCCGCCGGGCGTGGTGATCGGACAGAACCCCTCGAGTGGAACCGCAGTCGCTGCCGGCACGACGGTGACCCTGCTGGTATCCGAGCCGGGTCCCGAACCCGAGCCTGACCCTTCGCCTGATTCTTCACCGAAACCCGATCCATCCCCCGAGCCCGAGCCCAGTCCGTCGGGACCACCTGAGGACGAGGGCCCAGATGGCAACGGCCCGGATGGAAACGGCCCGGATGGAAACAGCCCGGATGGCAACGGCGCGCCGGAATCCACTCCGGACGTCGCCCCAGGATGAGTTTCAGATCCACGCCAATACACAGGAGGTAGCCATGAAGAAGCGATCGCTCGGCCGTCGGGGTCTCGAGGTCTCCGAGCTTGGGCTCGGCTGCATGGGCATGTCGGAGTTCTACGGAACCGCCGACGAGTCCGAGGCGCTCGCCACCATCCATCGATCTCTCGATCTGGGGTGCACCTTCCTGGATACGGCCGACATGTACGGGCCCTTCACCAACGAGAAGCTCGTGGGAAAGGCGATCAACGGACGGCGTGCCGAGGTGGTCCTGGCGACCAAATTCGGCAATGAGCGCAAACCCGACGGCACCATGGTCGGCATCAACGGGCGCCCCGAATACGTCCATTCGGCCTGTGACGCGTCGCTTGAGCGACTCAATATCGACCACATCGACCTCTATTACCAACACAGAGTCGACAAGAACGTCCCCATCGAAGAAACCGTCGGCGCGATGGCCGAACTCGTAGAACAGGGAAAGGTTCGCTACCTGGGCCTGTCTGAAGCGGGCCCACAGACCATCCGGCGCGCCCACGCGGTCCACCCCATCAGCGCATTGCAAAGCGAATACTCACTGTTCAGCCGCGATGTCGAAGACGGCGTCCTCCCTGTGGTCAGCGAGCTCGGGATCGGCTTCGTTGCCTACAGCCCGCTTGGGCGCGGGTTTCTCTCGGGACGCTTCCGTTCACCCGACGACCTGGCCGAGGGGGACGTCAGGGGCCAGCGCTTCCCTCGCTTTGCCCAAGAAAACTTCGACAAGAACCTCGAGCTGGTCGACAGAGTCAAAGAGATCGCCGCCGAGAAGGGGGCAACGCCGGGTCAACTCGCCATCGCTTGGCTGCTGCACCAAAGCGACGACATCGTACCCATTCCGGGGACGAAGAGAGTCGGATACTTACAGGAGAACCTCGGCGCAGCCGGCATCGTCCTGACCGACGACGACCTGGGACGCATCGAAGAGGCAATGCCGAAAGGATCGGTTTTCGGCGCGCGCTACGCCGAAGCCCAGATGGCCGCCATCGACACCTGAGTGCTCAAAGGTATCTGCGAAGTCCGCCGCCGATGAAGGCGGTGGCTCGCAGAGGCAGACGCCCCCAAGCGAAGGTTGTAAGCCGAAGGATAGGGGAAGAGGGATTATCAGAGCTCTCAGCCAGCTCGCGACCACTTGGGTGGTAATAGCGGTATAACTGCTCTTCTCGGGTGCCCCACTTTCTCTTGAAGTTGGCAAGACCATCATTCCCGCGCGGAACTTCTCCCAAATCGTATCTGCGAAAGCCTCGCGCGCGCGCGTCCTGGATGGCTCGCCATTGAATCGCTTCGTTCGGACGCAGCGACATAGCGTCTCGCCGCCTCGCGCTGAAGGCATAAAAGACCGTCTGACCCGACATGAGGAATAGGGCCCCTGCCAGCAATTCGGTGCTCCGATCTTGCTCGCGCTCGGCGATAAGCAACGTCATGTTCCCGGCCGGCCGCAGCTCCTCCCACATAGCTTTGAAGAACGCGTACGGAAAAGGGAGAAGCCTCAACGAGCGCATGGTGTCGAGGTAGAGCAGATGCCACGCCTTGAGGTCGTGCTCGGATCCGGCCGGCCGGACCTGCACTCCCAAGCGGGATGCTTTCTTGACCGCCCACCTGATTCGGTTGTGGTTTTCTGCACTGCCCAGACGAAGCTCCTCATCCTTTCCGGCAAGACTTAGAACGTAGGTGGATCTCCAGGGAACACTCGATATACCGTCGCCCAAGCCCTCGAATTCAAGAGAGGGCAGTTTTAGCTGCAGCCAGGAGCCCGGTCTTTCCTCCACGCGCCGCAAGGCCGCAGCTACGAGGGCAGCACGAACCTCGGGATCGTAAGCCAACGGACCAGCAACGGGCGTGTGGGGCAAGGACGAGAAACAGGAACCCGTAAGCAGACCACGTTGGTGAAAGAGCGGCAATATCCCTAACAAACTGCCTCGCTCGTCCTCGTAAGCAAGAGCCGATGGCTCATAGGGGAACGCTCTTTCGATGCAACGCAACCAGGACGGGAGTTGATAGACCAATCCGTCGGGATGTGCGTTCACAAAGTCCTTCCAACGCACGTCTTGTTGAGGGTCGATCTCGATTACGCTAGACACGATGTCGGAAACGCCCACTCTCTCCCCACTGAGGCTCTGCGAATAACAGGCGGTGCTTCCAGGCTAGCCCAACACCCTTGAGGCAACAAGATTGCCCCATTGAGCCGACGACTTCGCCCTTGAGACCGGCCATGCCAATCTCGGTCCATCTTTATCTTCTGGTGGCAGTACCTTGGAATTTCGAGGCGGGGGCCGACTGGTTGCTTTGCTTGAAGCGGAGGGTGGAGGGTCTCGGTTTTTGGGAGTCGGCGGATGAGGACAAAGAGGAAGAGTGAGCTTTCACCAAAAGAAACGCCCGGAGCGGGCGTGGGTCTAACTTCGCCCGCCGGGGGCTGGAAATCGCTCCCCTTTAGACAGGCATCTCGAACTGGACGGAGATCCCCGATCTCCTTAGCAAAGCCCGGCGAAGCAAGAAACACGCGGCTCGTCAGCCTGGCTTTGGTTCTCATGACCGCGGGATTGATTTTGCCGTCCATCGCTTTCCGCCCCCCCGGCCCTTCTACCGCTTACCGGGAAGCGGTGCTCGCCGATGCACCAAGAGCGTTCTGGAGATTGAGTGAAGATTCGGGCTCCGCCGCAGCCGATGCCTCCGGCAACGGCATCACCGGCACCTACCGTGGAGGTATTGGCTTCGAAAGCAGCGGCTTCACCCATGACGACCCCGGAGCTGTCAGTCTCAATGGAACGGGCGGCTACGTACACACGGGGGACGTTTTTGACTTCCCTGAGAATGAGGCCTTTTCCATAGAGCTGTGGCTCTATCCATCCGGTGAGGACTCCGCTTATCGACGCATCGTCTCCAAGGAAGGTTCAGCGGGAAGTGGATACAGCGTCTGGCTTCAACCCGATGAGGCCGTAAGTTTTCAGCGCAGAGCGGGAAACCGCTTTCAGATGGTTCGCTTCGCAAGCTTGCCGCCGGCCCAATGGAGCCATGTCGTCGGGACCTACGACGGTGCCAGGCTGCGCCT
>JALZIO010000213.1 GCA_030860245.1 Actinomycetota bacterium
ACCTATCGGTTCTCCTACGCCGGCCACCAGGGTCGGGGACTTCACCGCCCCTACCGGACAACGGACACCTACGGCGACTTGGTGCCGGCGGCGAGGCGGTTGCGGGATCTCCTGGCGGCCATTGCTCGGCGCCGCCCCGGCGCCGACGTCGATCTCATCGCCCACTCCCAGGGAGGTGTGGTGGCGCGCCTGTTCCTCCAGAAGCTGGCGCACCCGTGGGCCTCGAAGCTGCCGCGGGTCGAGCATCTCGTGACGTTGGCCACTCCCCACAGCGGCGCTCCGGTCGCCGCCTCACTCCAGGACATCCGGGACCACACGTTGTCCGGCGCGGCGGTGCTGTGGAGCGCCCGGCGGCTCGTCGGTGGTCTCCCGGACCCGGGCGGGGGGGCGATCGGCCAGCTCGCTCCCGGGTCGAGCCTCATGAGGCGCCTGGCCCGCGAGGACATCGTCTATGGGACGCGGGCTCTGGCGCTGACCATGCCCAACGACCTGGTGGTTCCTTCGGACCGAGCGGTTATGCCCGAGGAGCAAAGTCACGTTCTGGGACCGGAGGGGTGGAACGGGCACGGAGCCGTCGTACGGTCGTCTGCGGCCCGCGGCCTGGCCCATTCCTTCCTGCGGGGCACCCCCGCCGCCTGCGGGGGAGCGTGGGACAACTGGGGCCGGCGAATCGGCCGTGCGATCGGGTTCGCGGAGAGCCGACTGGGCTGGCTCTACGGCGCCCTCGAGGGGCGGGCCCTGGGCCCGGCCGGCCGGTTGGCAGCGACGCTCCGGCGGAGGGTCCGGTAGAAAAAGAAAGAGCCCTCTCCGCCGGGGGGGATGGGCGGATAACGGAGAGGGCTCCGGTATTGCAAAGTCTTGTTACTCAAGGACATTGTGAAGCCTTTCACAAGGACTTGCAAACGCTGACGAGTCAGAGAAAAGGGGCAAGCGTTGTGAGGTGGGTACAAGACAGGTGTGAGGTGACTTCGCGTCCTAGGATCACCTCATGCCCGACAACCGCCTGCCCTTCGAGGTCCCCGGGCTCGAGGAGGATTTCAGTCGCATCGAGGTCAGGCGGAGCCCCAGGAGGAAGAAGACGATCTCGGCCGAGATCGTCTTCGACGCCCTGGTGGTCTCGATTCCCGAACGCCTCTCGCAGGCGGACGAACAGCACTGGGTGACCGAGATGGCCGGCCGGCTGAGCTCGAGGATGCGCCGCGACCGGCTCAACGATGAGGGGGCGCTGGGCCGGCGGGCGGCCCAGCTCGGTGACAGATATCTCGGCGGGGTGCGTCCACGGGACATCTCATGGGTGAGCCAACAACGTTCCCGTTGGGGTTCGTGCTCCCCGCAGGACGGCTCGATCGCGGTATCTTTGGCGATCGCCGATTTCCCGCCCTGGGTGCGTGATTACGTGATCCTCCACGAGCTCGCTCATCTGCTCGTGCCCGACCATTCGGAGCGGTTCTGGGAGCTGGTCGGCGCCTATCCGATGACCGAGCGCGCCCGGGGCTATCTGATCGCCAAAGGAGAGGGGTAGCTCAACCCCGGGTTCTCCAGAACAGGATCTCCTCCACCTCATGTCGTTCGAGGATGCCGACGGCCAGTGCCGCCCGCACACCGTACCCGGCGGCGAGGGTGATGGAGCAGTTGCCATCGAGCTCCTCGACCCGCCCGTACAAACGTTCGATGGGGATGGACGCGGTCTCGTTCGGGGGCGACGCCCCCGGGTCCCCGACGTCGAGCACCAGCCCTGAGGGGACGTCGTGTGCGCCGATGACCTCGGTCGATCGGAGCTCTTCGCCGGCCTGAGACCAGGCATCCAGAGGATCGTCGATTGCCCCCACCACGGTGAACCCCTTCCCCCTGAGAGCGGCGGCGGCATTTCCCAGGTCGAGATCTCCAGGGTCCAGGAGGACCAACCGGAGGTCGAGTGGCAGGCAGTCGCGGGCGCGGCCCGGAAGCCCGGGCCCGAATTCGTAGACCAGGGCCAGCGATTTCGGGATATGGGATTCGAGGTAGGCCTCGACGGGCCGAAGATCGATCAGTGCAGTTCCGCCTTCTGCCAGGTGATCCAGGCCCTCGCCGAGGCTCAGCGGGCGGACGGTGGTGGTCACGAGGACCGACAGCTTCCAGAGGTGAGTGGGCAGCTTGTCACGAGCGTAGCTATACCACCTCCATACTGGGCCGCATGGTTGGGGCGCTCTTCTTGCTGCTGCTTGCGGTGCCGGTCATCGAGCTGTGGATCATTATCCAGGTGTCCGGTGAGCTGGGCCTCGGGGTCACGTTGATCCTGCTGGTGCTCATCTCGGTCGCAGGAGCGTGGCTACTCAAGCAGCAGGGCCTCCAGACCTGGCGCAGGCTCCAGTCGACTTTGTCCCGGGGACAGATGCCCACGGCCGAGGCGACCGACGGCGCCCTCATCCTCCTGGGAGGCGCCCTGTTGATGACCCCCGGGTTCCTGACCGATGCCTTCGGGATCCTTCTCCTGCTGCCGCCCGCTCGGGCGGTGGTCAAAGGCATTACCCGGAGGGTTCTCGGCTGGTGGGCGACTCGGCGGTTCGGGCGGAGCCGTTGGAGCGGTGATTCGGCCGGTGGCGCTCAGGCATCCCGCGCTAGGGACCGGCATCCTCCGGTGATCGACGTGACAGAGGCTCATCGGTCTTCCCAGACACGGCGCGCCGAGGACGATTCTCGGGATAAGGGATGACCGGGCCGACCCGGCCCTGCTCAGGGTAGGCGCCGCGCCCGAAGCTTTGGGCTGGACGCTGGTGGCGGTTCATCCGGACGCGGACCTCTTCAGGATACTCGCCGGTGTGGACGGGGATCTCCAGGGCCTCCGCCGCTGCGGCCGCCTCGCCCACGGATGGGTAAACCCAACGCTCCCACTCCCCGGTGTCGTCGACCAGGACGAGCTGCGCTCCGTTGAGGCCGATGCGGAGCACGACAGCGTCAAGCCCCCCCCTCCCATTGACCCAACTGCGTGGTTCTTCGTTCACGTCCACACTATTGTCTGCGATCTCGTGCATCCTTAGTGGTCGCTATCCAGCTGAATCCCCGATCGACCTCACACCAGCACCAAGCCGAGAGGCAGAACGTGAATAGATCAAGATGAATCAAACCGAGAGGGGCGTGTCGTCACAGCAGGAGGGCGCGCCCGGGACGCCGGCTGAGCCCGGGGACCATTCCAACATTCGCGGGGCCGCCGGCGCTCTGATCGTCCACCGGGCGTGGGGGTTGGTCCGGTTCCTGACGGCCCTGTTCCTGTTCGTCGGAGCTCTCCAGTTGATGAAGACCGGAGCCGCGAGCCTCGACATTCTGAACAGCAAAGGTCTCCTTGTGCGCAATGCCGGTTCGACGTTGGGCCTCGGGTGGATCGGCGCGCTGTTCGTGCTGTCTGGCTCTCCCATGGCCGCTACTGCCCTCACTCTGGTCGAGGCAGGTTCCATCACAGAGGTCCAGGGCTTCACCATGCTGTCCGGTTCCCGGCTGGGAGCCGCTTTCGTCGTACTGGTCGTTGCCGTGATCTACGCGCTGAGGGGAGGAGCAGGCGAGCGCAAGGCGCCGGTCGCGACCGCGGTGATCGCGCTCTCGACAACCGCACTGGTCTACGTCCCCGGCGCTCTCGTTGGTTTTGCATTGCTGAACTTCGGGCCCTTCCATGCCCTCGAGCTTCATTTTCCGGGAGGGTTCTCAGATGTCATCGACCTCGTATACGGAGGATTGCTTGCACGAGCGGAGAACGTTCCTGCTGGGGTGATCTTTCTCGGCGGGCTCGGAGTGCTCCTGGTGTCCTTCAAGTTGACCGACACCGTCCTGCCCAAGATCGACAAGGAGGTCGAGGAGCGTTCGAAGGGGAAATGGTTGTCGCGCAAGTGGCCGATGTTCTGGTTGGGGTCCCTGGTTGCGCTTGTCACCATGTCGGTGTCGGTTGCGCTCACGGTCCTGGTTCCCCTGGTAACCAAACGCTATGCGCGGCGCGAGGACATCCTTCCCTACGTCATGGGGGCAAACATCACGACGCTCGGAGACACGATGTTGGCTGCGTTTGCGCTGAACTCACCCGCGGCGGTGCGTATCGTGCTCGCATCGGTGATCGCGGCATCAGTGTTGAGCGTCATCCTTCTTGGGTTCTTCTACACGCCGGTCCACAGGTTGGTGTGGCGTTTTCAAAGGCAGGTCATCCAGAGCAAGTCGCGCCTCGCCGCGTTCACCGCAGCGTTGTTCCTGGTTCCGATCACGGTCATCGCCGTATCCGGTCTGCTCGGCTAGCATTCGAATCCGCGGGCGGCGGGTCTCTGCCACCGGTCCCTTCGTGGCGCCGCTACATCACCAACCCACCGTCGACGCAAAGGGTCTGTCCGGTAACGTAGTCCGAATCGGCCGAGGCGAGGTAGACGAACGCAGGGGCGATCTCGTCGGGGCTCCCATAGCGGCCGAGCGGGAAGCGGTCCAGCCTCTTGGCCGCTGTCTGGGGGTCGGACATGAGCGGCTCTGTCATCCCGGTAAGCGCCGCCGGAGCGACCGCATTGACGTTGATCGACAACGGCCCCAGCTCTTTCGCCCACGACTTCGTCAATCCGACGATGCCCATTTTTGCGGCTGCGTAGTTCGATTGCCCGGCCGCTCCGATGAGACCAGAGGCGGACGTCACGTTGATGATCTTGCGGTTTGGTGCGCCGACGCCTTCCGCCTTGGCGAGCGGCCGCCAATGCCTTACGGCAGCGCGACCGCAGGCCCACGTCCCCTTCAAATGGACTCGGATAACCTCATCGAACTCCTCTTCGCTCATGTTGTGAAGCATCCGGTCGCGTAGCACGCCCGCGTTGTTCACCAGGACATCGACGCGTCCGAAGACCTCGAGCGCCATTGAAAGGAGACCATCGGCGGCGGCCACGGTCCCGATCGCATGATCGTCGGCTGCGGCGTCCGGTCCGAGGGCCTGGGCCACTTCATCGGCTGCGGCTCTGTCTACATCGTTGACGACGACACGGGCGCCCTGGTGCGCGAGGGCGCTAGCGACGGCCCGGCCGATGCCGTGGCCGGCACCGGTGATGATGCAGACCTTCCCCCGAAGGCTTTCCTTGCCACCTGGCGGCATCAGGTGATCTTATGCGGCCCGATTGAGATGCGTCGCGTAGGATTGACGGTATGAACGACGCTAAGAAGGTTCCATTGACTCAGTCGGCGTACGAGCGCCTCAAAGACGAGCTCGCTCACCTCGAAGGTGAAGGACGCACGAGCATCAGCCACGCAATCGGTGTAGCCCGCTCACATGGCGACCTCAGTGAGAATGCGGAGTACCATGCGGCGCGCGAGCAGCAGGGTTTGCAGGAAGCACGGATCAGACAGCTTCGGCAGATGATCGAGAACGCCGAGCTGATCGTGACGACCGACGACGGCGTGATCGGTCCCGGCAAGCTCGTCACCATCTCCTACGAGGGCGAAGAGCCGGAAACCTATCTTTTGGGGTTGCGGGAGGAGCGAGGCGGAGGCCACGACGTCCTCACACCCGAATCTCCGGTAGGGCGAAGCCTGATCGGACACCGCACAGGGGAAACGGTCATGGCCGAAACTCCGGGTGGCGTCTTGAGGGTCGAGGTCCTCGAGGTGCGCGCCTCCTAAGCCTGCGGTCCGCTTTAAGCTGCTGGAGGGGTGTGGGCGCCTATTGCGCGGCCGAATGGGCTGGGCTGTCCGAATCGCGAGGAGAAGAGATGGAGCCAGGGGAAGTCATCTGGGAAGGAAAGGTCGGATCCACCCCGCTGCGGGTAGGGGTGCCGTTCGCGGGCCGCATCATCGCGGAGTGGGACTCCCCCACGGGGCGGCGCGACAAGGTGAGCGAATCGGTCGAGCAGTTCGAGAGGACAGTCCTGTTTCAACTGCTTCTCAGCTCGGGCGCCACCGACGAGAAGCTGCAACAGGAGATCGTGGCAGCCATACAGAAGGCGCAGCAGCAGAGACCCCGGCGCATGCCGGAGCCCGAGGCGCGCCCGCGGCGCAGGAACCCGAAGGTGCGCCAGCACCGCCGCTCGCGCAGGCCTCCCCGGCGAATCTGAGAATGCCCGGGTCTATCCCCGGGGACGCGGTTCGGGAGATGTCGCCAACGGATGCTCGTGGGACTTGCCCGAATCGTCATCGTCGCGCCGAGGATGATCGAGCATGAGATGTTGCTGGAGCTCCGAACGGGACGTGAATCGGAGCACACATTCCGGACACTGGAGGATGTCGTCCATACCGGCCTCCTTGGGCTTGTAGGGGATGTTGAAACGCACCGTTACTTCTCTGGCGCTCGTCCTCGTAAGTCTAGGCGCGATCCTGGGAGTCGAGATCGTGATCGCGGCGCGCCGGGAGTATCTGCCGACGGAGCCCGCCCTCGAGATCGGCGGGCGTTGGGGCCCCGCCGCGGGCAGGCCGTTGAGGCTGGTGGTGCTGGGCGACTCGACCGCGGCCGGCGTGGGGGCAGGCAGGCCCGAGCTGTCCTATCCCGCCCAGCTGGCCGAGCAGCTGGGCGAAGACGGCTACAGGGTGAACCTGAGCGCCCTGGGAATGTCCGGGGCCCGCACGGCCGATGTCCTGCGGGAGCAGGTGCCGCGCGCCGAGGCGTTGGATCCGGATCTCGTGTTCGTCGGGATCGGTGCCAACGACGCGATCCACGTGACCCCGATGGAATCGGTCCGCAGGGACATCGACGCGGTGTTGCGGCGCCTGAGGGCCACCGGAGCGACCGTGGTCGTGGCCGGCGCGCCGGACATGCACATCGAAGCGTTCCTCGAGCCTCTCCGCTCGCTGGCGGCGTGGAGAGGGCGGATGGTCGAGGATGCCATCACCGCCGTGGCGCGTGCGCAGCGCGTGCCGGTGGTGCCTCTTCGGGCCGTGGCCGGACCTCGCTTCGCCGCTCATCCGCGTCTGTACAACAGCCCGGATGAGCTCCACCCCAGCGCCGCCGGCTACGGCGTCTGGGTGGACGCCATCATCCCGGTGATCCGCAAGGTCCTGCCCCCGCGCCGGTTGGATGAGGGGCGTGGATAGTCTCCGGCCTCCACGTACCCGCCCTCGAACCGCCTGAGCCGATGGAGAGCCTCGGTGAGCTGATTGAAGCGGGGGACCTGAACGGCCTCCTGAGGGCCGTCGATGGACTGTGTTCGGCGGGGAGTTGGGACGAACTCGTCGATCTCGCCGACCGTTGCGAAGAGGCAATCGAGCGGGGAAAGCAGCTGTGGCCCATAGCCGGGCATATCGACTACCGGCTCGCTCTCGAGGCGCCGGGCGAGTACGCCGCGGACGTCCTCGAGTCGAACACGCCTCGTTTTTCGATCGGTCCGCTGACCGAGGTCGCCGCGTTCGCCCATACCTGGGATGAGCTTGCCGGGCATCTCGGCTCCCCACATGTGGCGGCCTATGCCGCCCAAGAGCGCGTCCTGCGCGGCGAAGACCTGACCGGCGACCACCGGGCACATCCCGAGGTGCTCAATCTGCCTCTGAGAACCGAGCGCTGGGAGCCCGTCTACCCGCTCGCATCCTACCGTTCGAGTTTCGTCGAGGTCGCGGAGCCGTGGGAGCCGCATGCAGGACTCGCCGCAGTCGAGCCGGTGGGGGCCGAGGAGGTCGACGATCCCGAGCTGATCTCCGCCTGGCTCGATCTCGTGGCCCCCTGGCTGACCGAGTCCAACGGCGCCGCACGTGCCGTAGCGGTCGATGGTGACGCTGCGGGCGCAGCCTCGGCGCTCACCCTGGGCACCCTGCGCATGGGCCCGCTGGAGGTGGCCGAGGCCATTCAGAGAATGGGGTGGGCGGCCGCGAGTGGCGGGGCCCACGGCCGGCGCCGGGGGGCAGCGTTGGGGCGCTCGCTCGCCTGGTATACGGCCAGCGTCACCGCCGCAACGGACTGGCCCGTCGCCTCCGATGTGCTCGAGGTTGCCCTGGCGTCCCTGCGCTGGTACCGATTCGACGAGGGTGCCCCCGAGGAGGGCTGGTCGTTGCGACTCGCAGTGGAGGATCCCGCAGAAGGATGGGCGGTCGCAATCGCCGCAACCGACCTGGCCCAGGAGGACCTCGCCTAGGACCTTCTCGGCGGACCGGAGACTTGTGCAGAGAATCGACCGTTTGCGATCTGGTCCGTGCCGGAGCAGGATAGGGCGCACCTGAACGTCGGCGGAGGGGGTTGGAGAAAATGTGTCTTCCTGGCACGATCGAAACGGTTCGTGGAACGGTTAGAGAAGAGAGCCCCACCCGGATCAGCCGCCGGAGTGCGCTCCTTGCGGGCGCCGGTACGGTGGCTGCGGGTGTTCTTCCCCGAAGAGCCCTTGCGGCCCCCGCCGGGAAGGGATCCCAGGACCTGACCCATGTGTTTCGTGAGGGCTTCCCCGTTTACAGCTTTGATGCCCCCACCACGCGGACGCTCGTGACCGTGGGGCAGGACGGGTTCTACAGCCAGGAATGGAGGTTCGGAGAGCACTCCGGCACTCACCTGGACGCGCCGGGTCACTTCATCGCCGGTGGCCGTCACTCGCCGGAGATCACCCTGGACGAACTGTTTGTTCCCGTAGCCGTCATCGATATCTCCGATCGAGTGGCCCATAACCCCGATGCGGTCGTCACTCCCCATGATCTAAGGAGGTTCGAGCGACGGTATGGCCGCATTCCGAGGAGGGCCGGTGTCTTCATGTACTCGGGCTGGGAGCGCCGGGTTGAGAACCCCGAGGCCTTCAAGAACTTAGGGCCCGACGGCAAGTTTCATTTTCCCGGCTTCGGCGTAGGGGCCGTGAAGTGGCTGTTGGCAAACCGCGACATCACGTGCATCGGGGTCGACACCCTCAGCCTCGACCACGGCCGGTCGACGACCTTTGCCGTGCATTTGTCGATCCTTGGAGCCAACAAGTACGGCCTGGAGAACATCGCCAACCTCAATCGGATTCCGCCGGCCGGCGCGCGGGCTTTCGTCGGTCTCATCCCGTGGGAAGAAGGCTCTGGTGGGCCGTGCCGCCTGATTGCCCGCTGGTAGTTATCGCTATGGAGAGCGGGCGTAGCACCCGCGCGAACGCATCTCAGGGGCCTGTGACGCTGGAATAGGGCGATGCGGCATGCGAGCGTCGCCTGGGAGTCACGGAGCCGATTGAGGTTGCCACTGAAATCGGGCTCAGGTGAGTCCGGGCGCACGGATCGAGCCTCTAAGATGCTTCGCCATGGGCATCGACCGGGCGGCCGTGGACTATGTGGCAAGACTTGCGCGGCTGGCGCTCGATGACGATGAGCGCGACCGTATGCGGGCCGAGCTTAACGACATACTCGAGCACGCCGGGCGCATCCAGGCGCTCGAGCTCGACGGCGTCGAGCCGACCCTGCACCCGCTGCCGCTGCTGAACGCCACCCGGCCCGATGAGATCACACCCTCGCTGTCGCAGGCAGAGGCGCTGCGCAATGCGCCGGAGTCCGAGGATGGGCGCTTCAGGGTCCCGCGCATCATCGAGGATGCATGACGACGCCGGCGACGGAGCTCCACTGGCGGTCGGCGACCGAGCTTGGCGCGGCATTGGATGCCGGAGAGCTGAGCTCGGTGGAGCTGACCCAAGCCATCATCCGGCGATGTGACGAAGTCGAGCCCCACATCGGAGCGCTCCTCCAGCGCACCGACGAACGCGGGCTGCAGGAGGCGATCGCGGCCGACGAGCGCCGCGCCCGGGGAGAGGCGCTGACGCCCTGGGACGGCGTCCCGGTCGCCTACAAGGACATCTTCGTGACCAGGGACGTCCCGACGACGGCGGGCTCGCGCATCCTCGAGGGCTGGTTGCCCCCCTACGACGCAACCGTGGTCGAGCGATGCAGCGCAGCGGGCATGCCGCTGCTCGGGAAGACCAACCTCGACCAGTTCGCCATGGGCTCCTCGACGGAGCACTCCGGATTCCATCCCTCGAGGAATCCCTGGGACCCGGCGAGGGTGCCCGGCGGCTCCAGCGGCGGCTCCGCCGCGCTTGTGGCCGCGGGTGGTATCCCGTGGGCGTGGGGCACCGACACCGGCGGCTCGGTGCGCCAGCCCGCCGCGCTGTGCGGAATCGTGGGGGTCAAGCCCACCTACGGAGCCGTATCCCGCTATGGGATGGTGGCCTTCGCCTCGTCGCTCGATCAGGCGGGACCTCTCACGCGCACGGTCGAGGACGCAGCGGCCCTGCTGGGCACGGTCGCCGGCCATGACCCCAAAGATTCGACCTCGGTACCGGACGGCGCGCCGAACCTTCTCGAGGGCCTCGACGAGGGCATCGCCGGGAAACGGATCGGCGTGGTCAAGGAGTTCGAGGGTGAGGGTTCGCAGCCGGGCGTGCGGGCCAGAGTGGACGAAGCGTATGCCCGCCTGGAAAGTCTCGGGGCCGTGCTCGAAGAAGTGTCGCTTCCATCGTTCGATCACGCCATACCCGCCTACTACCTGATCGCACCGGCCGAAGCGTCCTCAAATCTGGCGCGTTATGAGGGTGTGCGCTACGGACCGCGCAGGGAAGCCCCCGACATCGTCGCCATGAACTCGGAGACGCGCGCCGAGTTCTTCGGCGCCGAGGTCAAGCGCCGAATCATGATCGGGACCTATGCGTTGTCCGCGGGCTATTACGACGCCTATTACGGCAAGGCGCAGAAGGTGCGGACGCTCATAGTCGAGGATCTGAAGCGAGCCTACGAGCATGTAGATCTCATCGTATGCCCGACCTCACCAACCACCGCGTTCAAGCTGGGTGAGCGCACCGCAGATCCGTTGTCGATGTACCTGTCGGACGTCTACACGGTTCCGGTGAACCTCGCGGGTGTACCCGCCATAAGCGTTCCCTGCGGCTCGTCGCCGGATGACGGACTGCCGGTGGGTCTGCAGATCATCGCCCCCGTGCTGGGCGAACGGTCGATGTTCCGGGCGGCCTACGCGTTCGAACAGGATCTCGGTTGGACAGGTTCGGACGAGGGGCGCCCCAACCTATGAGCACCGCTCCGCCTCAGACACTCGAAACCACCATCGGGCTCGAGATTCACGTCGAGCTTGCAACCGCGTCGAAGATGTTCTGTGGCTGCAAGGTCGCGTTCGGCGGCGAGCCCAACACGCGCACCTGCCCGGTGTGTCTGGGGTTCCCGGGTTCGCTCCCGGTGGTTAACGAGCGCGCCATCGAGTTCACCACGATGATCGGGCTGGTGTTCGACTGCAGCATCGCTAAGCGATCTCTGTTCGCTCGCAAGAACTACTTCTATCCCGACATGCCGAAGAACTATCAGATCTCGCAGTACGAGTTGCCGTTGGCGACGCAGGGGCATCTCTCTCTGGAAGGGGAATCGGGGCCTGTCAGCGTGGGCATAACGCGCGTCCATCTCGAGGAGGACACCGGGGGTTCTCTGCATGTTGGCGGCTCCGGGCGAATAGCGGACTCCGAGTATTCGCTCGAGGACTACAACCGGGCAGGGACGCCGCTGGTCGAGATCGTCACCGAGCCCGATCTCCACACCGCCGAACAGGCTCGTGTATTCGTTGCCGAATTACGAGCCATCATCGAGGCGCTCGGAGTTTCGGATGTGCGAATGGAACAGGGCTCACTGCGGGTGGACGCTAACATCTCGGTCCGGCGTGTGGGCGAGGCCGAGCACGGGGCGAAGATCGAGGTCAAGAACATGAACTCGATTCGGTCCGTAGGTCGCGCGCTCGAGTACGAAGAGGAGAGGCAGCGCAATGCTCTCGAGGCGGGAGAGACATTGGTGCAGGAGACCCGCCACTTCGATGAGAAGACAGGGACGACATCCTCGTTGCGCACCAAGGAGTATGCGTTCGATTACCGCTACTTTCCCGAGCCCGATCTGGTTCCATTCGAGCCCGCAAAGGAGTGGGTCGAGGCGCTCAGGGACGGCCGGCCCGAGCTGCCCGCCGAGCGCAGGGTGCGGTGGGAGCGCATGTACGGATTGCCGCCTCGGGACGTCGCCATCCTTGCCTCTTCGAAGGTGACTGCTGCGTGGTTCGAGGCCGCAGCATCCGCCTACGGAGGCGACGCAAAGAAGATCGTGAATTGGATCATTGCCGATCTCTTCGGGCTGTTGAACGAGGCCGGCGTAAGCCTGACGGAATGCAGGATCGCACCAGCCCAGCTTGCCGGGCTGGTCGGGCTCGTCGATGACGGGGCGATCTCCGGCAAGCAGGCGAAAGAGGTTCTCGGGGGGATGTTCGCAACCGGCGACGACGCGGGCAAGGTCGTCCGCGACAAAGGACTGGAGCAGGAGTCCGACACAGCGGTCCTCGACGCGGTGGTCGAAGAGGTGATCGCCGAGAACTCCGACGCCGCCGACAAGGTGCGCGCGGGGCAACTCAACACGATCGGTTTCCTTGTCGGCAGGGTCATGCGCAAAACGAACGGCAGCGCAAACCCCAAGCTCGTGACCGAGCTGATTCGCCTCAAGCTCTCGGCATGAGAGGGCCAGGATCTCTTCTGCGGGGCTGGCCGATCGATCTTGAGATGAGGGCGATACTCCCGGGCCCGCCGGAGGTCGTGTGGGAGCTCATCACGGACTGGGAGCACCAGGACGACTGGATGCTGGAGGCAAGCGACTTCGCTGTCGTCTCCTCACACCGGGAGGGAGTGGGGGTCGAGGCCGAGGCCATCATCTCCATCGGAGGGATCAAGACGCGCGACCGCGTGCGCATCACTCTATGGGAGCCGGGGCAGGCGCTTGGGATTGAGCACCTGGGATGGGTGTCCGGGTACGCCGACATGACGCTCGTGCCGTCGAACGGATCGACGCGCTTTGTCTGGCGCGAACATTTCAGGCCGCCGCTCGGTGTCGTGGGCACGCTGGGGATGACGCTGTTCAAGCCGATCATGTACCGCATCTTCATGCGCGACGTGCGCGTTCTCGCCGGCCTGGTGCGCGCCCGCGTAACGGCCCGCAGCGCCTGACTCTCCGCCGTTGCAGGCGCCGAAGGTGGGAGCAACAGGAGGACGTTGCTAACCCGTGAGTAAGTCTCCGATGCGGCGAACCCCTTCGGTGAGGTCGTCGTCGCCTAAGGCGTAGCTGAGGCGGGCGTAGCCCGGCGCGCCGAACCCTTCCCCCGGGACGATCGCAACCTTGGCCTGCTCGAGAATGACCTCGCCCAGAGTCGATGCGTCGTCGACCTGCGTCCCGCCGATGTTTCTGCCGAGAACTTCCTTGAACGACGGGAACGCATAGAACGCGCCTTCGGGCTCATGGCATACGATGCCGTCGATTTCGTTCAGCAACTTGTGCATTGTGCGCCGGCGCCGATCGAAGGCTTCACGCATCATCTCGACTGCGGCGAGGTCGCCCGACACCGCTGCGAGCGCGGCGGCCTGAGCGAGGTTGGACACGTTCGAGGTTGCATGTGACTGAATTCGCATCGCGCCCTTGATCACCTCGGGCTGCCCGATCAACCAACCCACCCGCCATCCCGTCATCGCATACGTCTTGGCGACTCCGTTGATGACGATGCAGCGGTCGGCAGCCTCTGGCGCCAGGACCGGAAGAGAGCTGAACTCGTTGTCGCCGTAGACGAGGTGCTCGTAGATCTCGTCGGTTATGACCCAGATGCCGTGCTCCGCCGCCCAGCGCCCTATGGCCTCGACCTGATCGGGGGGGTAGACCGCGCCGGTGGGGTTCGACGGGGACACAAACACGAGCGCTTTGGTGTGTTCGGTGCGTGCCGCCTCGAGCTCCTCCACGCTCAGCTTGAAGCCGGTGGCCTCGGTGGTGGGTAGCTCCACGACCTTGCCCCCGGCCAGGCGTATGAGCTCCGGGTAGCTCACCCAGTAGGGGGCGGGCAGCAGCACCTCGTCGCCGGGGTCGATTACGGAGAGGAACGCATTGAACAGAGCGTGCTTGCCGCCGTTGGATACGAGCACCTGGGATGCGTCCACCTCCAGGCCCGAGTCGCGCGCCGTCTTGGCCGCGATCGCCTCGCGTAGCTCGGGCAGGCCGCCGGCGGGCGTGTAGTGGTGGAAGCGGACGTCTCCCGCGGCTTTGATCGCGGCCTCGACGATGTGCTCGGGGGTGGGGAAGTCGGGCTCGCCGGCGCCGAATCCGATGACGTCCTCACCCGACGCCTTGAGCGCCTTGGCCTTCGAGTCGATCGCGAGGGTGGAGGACTCCGAGATCTGCGACACCCGTTGAGACAACCCGCCGGAGTGCATGACGCCCCCTTCTCAAATCTTTCTGGAACCCGACGCCCGCATGATAGGGCGACCGCAGGCATGCCCCGTCCGAGTCGGCGCCCGGCGCGCCGGAGCAACCGCAAAAGGGTTCCGTTGCACTCGGGAGCCCGGTTACCGATCTCGCCGGTGCAACAGACACTCCAAAGCGCCCCCGGGGGGACCCGTCGCGCCCGGTAGGTTGAGGGCCGTGAAGGCACAGGACATCGTCATTCCGCCCGAGTTACGCCCGTCCGATGGCCGTTTCGGTTCCGGGCCCTCCAAGGTGCGCCCCGAGGCGGTCGCTGCGCTCCTGGAAGCCGCGCCCGGCTACCTGGGAACGAGCCACAGGCAGTCCCCCGTTCGCTCGATGGTGGGGCGCGCCAGAGACGGCCTGCGGGCGCTCTTCGATCTCCCGGGGGGCTACGAGGTGGTGCTGGGCAACGGCGGCTCGACGACGTTCTGGGACGCGATGGTCTTCGGCCTCATCGAGGAGCGCAGCCAGCACCTCGTGTTCGGCGAGTTCTCGGCCAAGTGCGCGGGCGCGGCGCAGCTCGCCCCTTTCCTGGAGGATCCGGAGCTGATCTCAGCCGATCCCGGTCTGCATCCCGAGCCTCACCTCTCGGCCACCGTCGACCTCTACGCCCTGACCCATAACGAGACCTCCACCGGCGTGTCGATGCCCGTCGAGCGGGTGGCGGGCGAGGGTCTCACGGTTGTGGATGCCACCTCGGCCGCCGGAGGCCTGCCCGTGACGGCGGACGCATTCGACGTTTATTACTTCGCGCCCCAGAAGTGTCTGGCCTCCGATGGGGGGCTGTGGGTGGCGCTGTGCTCGCC
>JALZIO010000234.1 GCA_030860245.1 Actinomycetota bacterium
GGTCGAACGCCTCGGCCGGCTCGTTGCGCAACTGCTTGACCTTTCAAGACTGGAATCCGGTGCAGTGCCGCTTAGCAGGCAATCCTTTCGGATTGCCGATGTCATCCATCAAGCCGTGGAGGAGTCCCGTTTGCATTCGCAGAGTGTCGAGCTAAAAACGGAAGTGGATCCAAGGACCCTGAGTGCCGAGGGCGATCCCGAACGTGTCCACCAGGTACTCGCCAACCTGCTGGAGAACGCGGTCAGACATTCGCCCGACGGCGGGACGGTGACGGTGAGCGCTGCCGCGACGGATCATCGAGTTGTGATTGAAGTGACGGACGAAGGGCCGGGGATTCCGGCTTCAGAGACCTCCCGGGTGTTCGAGCGCTTCTACCGGACCGATACGTCGAGATCTTCTAGTGAGGGAGGAACCGGTCTGGGACTGGCGATAGCCAAGTGGATAGTCGACCTGCATGGCGGCCACATCCAAGCGGAGCCCAATTTCCCTCACGGATGCAGGATGGTTGTCGAGCTGCCACTGTCGCACTAGAAAGCTGCTAAAAAGAGTGCAAAACCTGAAAGGTGTTGCGTATGTCTAGCGTTGAGAGCAAAGGTGGAATGGCGCGAAAGATCGCAGCTCTCGCCGCGGGAGCCCTTGCTGCGAAGTTCGCAATGATGGCCGTGGAGCTGCTATGGACCAGAGGCTTGAAGCGCGATCTTCCCGAGATGTCGGATGAAGAGTCGATCGCGTTAAAGATTGCGTGGATCGGACTCACTGCGGCCGCCGTAGGCATGGCCCGGGAGCTTGCCCGCGAGCTCACAGCTCCCAAGGTCGCTGAGGAAGGCGACTGAGCAAAGCGTGGCAGACACAATCCATGTTGGGATGCTCGGCTGCGGCATCGTCGGCTCCGCGGTTGCGCGGATTCTCGAGGAGCATGCCGAAGAGATAACCGAAAGTACCGGCGCGCGCATACAACTGGAAAGGGTCGCAGTTCGAAGTCTTTCGAAAGAGCGCAATGTTCCGCTCGCTCCTGAAGTCTTTACGAACGACCCCCGTGAGATCGTTGCCGATTCCAACATTCAAGTGCTCGTAGAAGTAATGGGCGGGATCGAACCGGCGCGCACTCTCACCATCGATGCGATGAGGGCCGGAAAGCACGTCGTTAGTGCCAATAAGGAGCTCATCGCGACCCTCGGCAAGGATCTGTTTGACGAGGCGGAAACCTCGCGTGTCGACTTTTACTTCGAGGCTTCGGTAGCGGGTGGAATTCCGATCATCCGTCCTCTCAAGGAGTCACTTGCGGGCGAGCGGGTGCTGCGGGTGATGGGCATCGTCAACGGCACAACGAACTACGTGCTGACCAAGATGAGTGAGGAGGGCCTGGAGCTGGACCAGGCCCTTGCGGAAGCGGAGCGGCTCGGCTACGCGGAGCTCGATCCCACCGCAGATATCGAAGGGTTCGACGCGGCGGCCAAACTGGCAATCCTGGCAAGCATCGCGTTCAACTCTCGAGTCGTCGCAGGGGATGTGTACAGAGAGGGGATCGCAGGCATCTCCTCACGCGACATCGAGTTCGCGCGCACGCTGGGCTACGCAGTAAAGCTCCTTGCGATTGGCGAGCTGATCGACGGCGAGATTTCTGTGCGGGTTCATCCCGCAATGATTCCGGAGAACCACCCCCTTGCTTCGGTGCGCGAGAACTTGAACGCTGTGTTTGTCGAAGGTGAGAACGTGGGTGAGCTGATGTTCTACGGAAGGGGAGCGGGCGGGCCTCCGACTGCGACGTCTGTTGTAGGTGACCTCGTTCAGGTTGCTCGAAACATTCAGTCGGGGGGCCGGGGGCCGGGGTGCACGTGTCACAAGCAAGGCATCCCCATAAGGCCCATGGACCTCACGCAAAGTCAGTACTACATCCTGCTCGAGGTTCTCGACCGGCCTGGAGTTCTAGCCAAGATTGCGCAGTCCTTTGCCGATCACAACGTGAACATCAAAAGCGTTTGGCAGGAGGGCTTCGGAGACGAGGCCCGGCTTGTAATGGTCACGCACACTTCGCTCGAGAAGGATTTTCAAGCTCTGCTGGCAGTTCTTCGCAGACTCGATGTCGTCGAGGAGATCGCCTCCGCGCTGCGCGTCCAATCCGCCGACGACTGACTCAACTGAACACCTAGTTATGCCTGTTTGGCGGGGAGTCATAGAAGAGTTTCGTACGCGACTGGACGTGTCCGACCAAACTCCGGTTGTCACCCTTGGGGAGGGTGGCACTCCGCTTGTTCATTCTTCGAGGTTGTCCGACGCGACAGGCTGCGAAGTGCACCTCAAGTATGAAGGCGCGAACCCGACTGGATCCTTCAAGGATCGCGGCATGACCCTCGCGATCTCCAAGGCGCTGGAACTTCAAGCGAAGGCAATTGTCTGTGCGTCAACGGGAAACACATCCGCGTCGGCTGCTGCTTACGCTGCCAGGGCCGGGCTTCCGTGCGCCGTTCTGATTCCCACAGGCAACGTTGCTCTCGGAAAACTTGCGCAGGCCCTCGTTCATGGAGCGAAGGTCGTTGAAGTCAAGGGCAACTTCGACAAAGCACTGGAGATCACTCGAAAGCTGGAAGCCGAGTTTCCCGTGACGCTTGTGAACTCGATCAACCCGCATCGAATCGAAGGGCAGAAGACGGCGGCCTTCGAAGTTTGTGACTCCCTTGGGGGGCCTCCGGACATACATGTCATGCCGGTTGGGAATGCAGGGAACATAACTTCTTACTGGAAGGGCTATCGCGAATACCTCGAGACAGGAGTCATCCGCGCCTTGCCGCGCATGTTCGGGTTTCAAGCAGAAGGCGCCGCTCCAATTGTGAAGGGCCACCCGGTGGATGCTCCTAAGACAATTGCGACTGCAATTCGGATCGGCAACCCAGCGTCCTGGGATGGCGCTACGGAGGCGGCGGAGCAGTCGTCGGGCGAGATTCGGGCTGTGCGTGACAAGGAGATTCTTCACGCCTACAGGATGGTTGCTGCGGAAGGCCTGTTTTGCGAACTGGCATCTGCAGCTTCCGTCGCGGGTTTGTTGCAACTGTCGGAGGAAGGGATGCTGCCCAAGGGAGCGCGCGTAGTTTGCATACTCACCGGACACGGTCTCAAGGACCCCGACTGGGCAATTGCGGGAGCGCCACGACCCGAGGTCGTCGAGGCCGACATACGTGATGTGGCAGCCGCGCTGAATATTTAGATGAGGGAGTGGAACTGATGGATCTTGAAGTTCGAGTACCCGCTACGGTCGCGAACCTCGGCCCCGGCTTCGACTGCCTGGGGGTTGCCATCGGTCTTTATCTGCAAGTGAGAGTGACCGAGTCATCCGAAAACGAAATAGCCGGCAAGGGGCGAATCCGATCGGTCGATGACAGCCTCATATTTACCTCCTGGCACACAGCCTTCGAAGAAACGAAATCTGCGGCCCCCAAGGTCAAGATCGAAGTGGTCGAGTCGTACCCGTCGGCCAGAGGGATGGGGGCCAGTGCATCAGCAATCGTTGCGGGGCTGGTTGCTGCGAGGGCGGCAGGGGACTTGCCCCTGAAGGACTCGGCGCTCGCAAAGCTCGCAGTGAAGATCGAAGGTCACGGTGACAATGTGCTGCCGGCTCTGTTCGGCGGCCTGGTTCTGACCGCGCCGTCTGGGTGGCTGCGTTACGAGCCGACCCCTGCGCTGACTCCTTTGATTCTGGTTGCTCGGGAGAGGCTGCGCACGGAGAAAGCCCGAGGCGTCCTGCCTACGCAGGTCAGGCTGAGCGATGCTGTTGCAAACGCCGCTTCGGTTGCGGCCCTCGTGGAGGTCCTGAGCGGAAGGGGGCCGGTCGACTCCTTGATGACGGCAACCGAGGACCGCCTTCATCAGCCTTATCGATTTCCGTTGATGCCCGAAAGCAGCGAGCTCCATAGAAATTTGAGAGACATTGGAGTACCGACCGCCCTCGCCGGGGCAGGTCCTTCATTGATTTGTCTCGTAAAGACCGAAGAGCTGGAAAGCATCAAGACCAAGGTCGATGAATTCTTGCCGGACGGCTGGTCCTCGGAGTCTCCGTCCTGGGATCTGACGGGTGCTCAGGTTCGTTGATGGGGCGCAAGAAGAACCCGAAGGCAGTTGTTCTTGTCGACGGCGAGCATTACCCAAAGGTCGTGGCGCGAGCGCTTCGCGAGCTGGAAGAGCAAGGAGAGAACCTTGTCCTGGCTCTGCTGGTCGGCGGGGGCGAGAAGCTCGGCCAGGAGGAGTCTGAGCTTGGTGTCGAATTGGAGATCGCGAGTAAGGATCCCGAGGCGGCTCTTGCAAAAGCGCTCGACGATCACGGTGCGACGCGCGTCATCGACATCTCGGACGAACCAGTACTCGGTTACACGGCCAGGTTCCGCCTTGCGTCTGTCGCGCTGTGGAAGGGAGCCGAATACATTGGCGCCGACTTCGTCTTCAAGCCACCGGCTTTGCCAGACATCGTGGACTTTCCGTCAATAGGAATCATCGGGACTGGAAAACGAACGGGCAAGACGGCGGTTGCCGGTTACGCGGCGGGCCTGTATCGGAAGAAGGGATTGAAGCCAGTGATCGTCGCCATGGGGCGAGGCGGGCCCCCCGAGCCGGAGGTCATCTCCCGGCCCGATTCTCTCGATGCGAAATCGCTTCTCGAAATGGTTGACCAGGGAAAGCACGCTGCGAGCGACTATCTGGAGGATGCGCTGATCGGCGGCGTCCCAACGATCGGAGCATGGCGTGCAGGAGGGGGCCTGGCCGGCCAAACATCATTCGGGAACTACCCGGCTGCCATCGAGAAGCTGGATGAACTCGAGCCGGGTCTGGTGATACTCGAGGGAAGTGGATCCGCACTTCCGGAGGCCAGCTGGGACGCCGGGGTCCTCATAGTCAACGCCGCGATTGACCCATCCCACCTCTGCAGCTACTTCGGCTACTACCGGTTATTGCTGAGCGACCTGGTTGTGCTTACAATGTGTGAGGAGTCCATCGACCGGGAACAATTAAAAGCGGTCGAGAGCTGCATCCGCAGAGGATCTCTAAAAAAGCTCGAAATTATTCGCACCGTCTTCCGACCTCACCCCCTTGCAGATGTAGCCGGGAAAAAAGTCTTGTATGCCACTACCGCACCAAAGGAAGCAGGCCCCACGTTGAAGAGGCACCTCGAGGAAGAGCACCACGCAGAAGTCGTTCACGTTTCTCATTCCCTTGCAGACCGGGAGACTTTGCGTAAGGAGTTGGAAACGTTCGATCAGGCCGAAGTTGCCGTTGTCGAATTGAAGGCTGCGGGGGTCGATGTAGTCACTCGCGCTGCCATCGAAAAAGAGATGGAAGTTGTTTACGTCGAAAACAGGCCGGTGCCCGTGGACGACCAGGACATTGACAGGCTTCTGATCGAGCTCGCCAATAGCGCGGCCGAAAGCTTCAAGAAATGAGGGGCCGTAAGCGCTCGCAGCACATCGTAATTACAGACCGTGATTACGGACTTCCTTATTCGAAAGGCCTGATGGCTTCATCTCTCTCCGTCTCCGGGCTTCCGGCTGCAGAGGCTTTCGCAATTGCAGAGAGGATCGAACAGAAGCTGCTCGGCGAGCATCGACTCGAAATTACGAGCAAGGAATTGAGAGACATAGCCGCAGGTTTTCTCCGAGAGCGTGGAGAGAGGTATGCGGACAGTTATTTGAAGTGGCAGACGGTAGAGGAGCTCGACGTCCCACTTGTCATCTTGCTTGGCGGTGCAACCGGTGTGGGGAAGTCGACGGTTGCAACTCAGCTGGCAGCACGTCTGGGGATCACAAGAGTTGTTTCAACCGACGCGATCAGGGAGGTTTTGCGATCGGCTCTCTCGGCGGATCTCGTCCCCTCACTTCACGTTTCGTCATTCAACGCTGACGCGGTAGCTCCCGTAGCTGTTAGGAACTCGAGCGACGCGGTGCTCGTTGGATTTCAAGAGCAGGTTCAAGCCGTGGCCGTTGGGATCAAAGGTTTGATTGCAAGAGCGCTCGAGGAGGGCACCGACATCATCGTGGAAGGAGCCCACCTGGTACCCGGCTTCCTCGACGGGTGGGAGGAGGAGTTCAAGGAGGCTGTTCTGGTCCCAATCGTGATGTGTGTGGGCGACGAGGACCTACACCGCAGTCACTTCCACATGCGCGCGATCGAGACGAAATCCCGGCCGCACGGAAAGTATCTTGACGCTTTTGAGAAGATAAGGCTGATCCAGGATCACGTGAACGCACTTGCAGAAGAGCGCGGCGTTCCTGTTGTCGAAGTGTTCGACCTTGACTCAACCATTCAGGAGATTGTTTCTGTTGTAGTCAAGAAGACTTTGGGAGTTGCACGGGCCAAAGGAGACATGGAATCCAATGTTCCCCGAGCATTCTCTTACGGAGATAACGGGGAAGTAGTACGCAAAGGAAGGCTTTCCAGGGTGAAGCATTGGGAAGTTCTCGGAAGAAGGAGGCATTCGTGAAGCTGTTTCTCGACACCGCCAATCTAGATGAGATTCGCGAGATAAGCGGGTGGGGGGTGCTGGGAGGCATCACAACCAACCCAACGCTCATAGCTAAGGAAAAGCCGAAAGACTGGATTGCTCACGCGAAAGAGATCTGTGCGATCGTCCCTGGCCCCGTCTCTCTCGAGACGACCACGCTGACGACGAAGGAGCTAATCGAGGAGGGACACGAGCTCGCCTCCGTCGCTCCCAACGCAATCGTGAAGGTAGTGATGACCCCCGAGGGCCTTGGAGCAGTGCGCGCTTTGACGGACGACGGCATCAAAGTGAACGTGACACTTGTATTTTCGCCAGCACAGGCCATACTTGCTGCTGAGGCAGGGGCGTATATTGTTTCTCCGTTCCTGGGCCGAGTAGACGACATCTCGTCAGACGGAATCGCCCTTCTTGCAGAAATCTGCAAAATCTACGATGCCCAGGGGTACGAGACTCAAGTTCTTGCAGCAAGTCTTCGTCACCCAATGCATGTGCTGGCGGCGGCGAAGCTGGGGGCAGAAATCGCATCTATGCCACACAAAGTTTTCAAGCAGTTAGTGAAACATCCGCTTACCGATGCCGGTATCAAATCTTTTACCGAGGATTGGGAAGCACTACAGAAGGAAAGCAAATGACACAGACGAACCACAGCAAGGAAGAACTTGCCGGTAAGAAGGTTGCCGAGCTTCAGACCATTGCTGGTGAGCTTGGTGTTTCCCAGAAGGGCCTGAAGAAAGCCGAGTTGATCGAAGCGATCATCAAGCAGCCCCGCGCAAACGGTGCTGCAGGTGGCGCTTCCACAACCGGAGCGGTTGCCACTTCAGCAACTGCGACACCGGCTGCGCCGGCCCCCGCCCAGGCCTCCCCGGCCCCCGCCGCGCAGGCACAAACGCGAGCCCCATCTTCGACTGCACCGGTCGAGACCGAGCCGCGCCGTGACTTCAACGGCCCGTTCAGAGAACGTGGCGACCGAGACAGAGACCGTGGACGCCGCCGTCGCGGACGTGACCGTGGCAGAGGAGACCGGGGCGAGCGTGGTCAGGACAACCGCTCGGAGGGACGCCCCCGCGAGTTCGAGCCGGTCGACGAGTCGGAGCTCGAAGCAGTCATAGGTGTTCTCGACATCCTTCCGGAGGGTTACGGCTTTCTTCGCACGAGCGGATACTTGCCCGGACAGGAAGACGTCTGGGTTGCCGTTTCACAGGTCCGTCGCTTTCAGCTACGCCGTGGCGACCAGATCCAAGGAATGGCCAGGAGACCTCGCGAGTCTGAAAAAGAGAAGTACCGCGCGATGGTTCGTATCGAGCAGGTAAACGGCAAGACGCCAGAAGAGCTCCAGGGGCGCCCGTGGTTCGAACGTCTTACTCCGCTTTATCCCGAGGATCGCATTCGCCTCGAGCTGGAGGACGATCCCGGCGGCATCACGCAAAGGATCATCGATCTGGTTGCTCCCATTGGTAAGGGGCAGCGCGGAATGATCGTTTCCCCGCCGAAGGCCGGGAAGACGACCGTTATGAAGCAGATCGCAAACTCGATTCGCAAGAACGCTCCCGAGTGCAAGCTGATCGTTCTTCTGGTCGACGAGCGTCCGGAAGAGGTGACCGATATGCAGCGAAGCGTCGACGGGGAGATCATCTACTCCACCTTCGACCGCCCTTCCGACGATCACATTCAGGTAACGGAGTTAACGCTCGACCGCGCCAAGAGAATGGTCGAGCTCGGTGAGGACGTGGTGATCATGCTTGATGGAATCACTCGGCTTTCCAGGGCTTACAACCTGGCGACGCCGGCATCCGGGCGCATCCTGTCGGGTGGGGTCGACTCAACTGCTCTCTACCCGCCGAAGCGGTTCTTCGGTGCGGCCAGAAACATCGAGCACGGAGGAAGCCTCACGATCCTCGCCACCGCACTTGTCGACACCGGTTCTCGAATGGACGAGGTCATCTTCGAGGAGTTCAAAGGCACCGGTAACTGGGAGCTTCGGCTCGATCGCAGGGCTTCCGAGAAACGGATCTTCCCCGCCATCGACATCGACGCATCCGGCACTCGTAAAGAGGAGCTGCTTCTGGAGAAGGAAGAGCTTGCCGCAGTCTGGAAGCTTCGCAACGTTCTCCACGCGCTGGAGGGGCTGCAAGGCCTGGAGCTCTTGATCGACAAGATGCGCCACACCAAGGGTAACGCTCAGTTCCTTGCGGAGGTCGGCAAGCGCCCGACCGGCTAGCAAGCCCTTAAGAGCAGATCACATGAGGGCGACCACGCTTTACCTGATCGTCCTTGTTGGACTGCTTGCCGCGGCACTGGTGATCACGTTCATCGTCAGCACCAGAGCTGCCAAGTCCTACGACAAGGTGAAAGCGCGGCGGCAGGCTCGGGGGCCGGAGCTTCGGTGCTCGACCTGCCAGTCGACGATGGATTTCTCCGGCGTTCAGGAGTTTCAGGTAGCGGGGGCATCGGGAGAGGACTCCAAATTGGGAGTCTCGGCCGGAAAACTGCCCCTGGAGGTCTACCGGTGCCCGACTTGCCGGAAGGTGGAAACATTTCTGCCACCCTCAGCGGGCTGAACCGGCAATCGAGCGATTAAGGGCCACTAGACGGCCGTGCTACCTTTGATGCACCAAGCAGCGGGAGACGAAATGAAACAGGGGATTCATCCGGATTACAAAGAGGCGATGGTCCATTGTTCCTGCGGGAACACCTTTCGGACGCGCTCGACGAAGGAAGACCTCCACGTCGAGCTGTGCTCGAACTGCCACCCCTTCTACACCGGCAAGCAAAAGCTGGTCGACACAGGTGGCCGCGTCGAGCGCTTCCAGAAGAAATACGGAAAGCGACAGACGCCAGACGCCTCCTCCTAATCGCCTGAAGGAGCAGTAACCAAATGGCATCGAAACCTTCCATTGGAGGGCAGGCCGTCATGGAGGGCGTCATGATGCGCGGCCCGGTCTCGTGGGCGATCGCCTGTCGCAAACCCGATGCCGAGATCGTTGTAGAGGCTTACTCGATTTCCGGCCCCCGGCGTGCGTGGATGAAGTGGCCCTTTGTGCGCGGGGTCTACACGCTTGTTGAGTCTCTTTCTATTGGCCTGAAGGCTTTGAAGATCTCAGGCCGCTACCAGCTCGATGAGGAAGATCAGGCGGCAGCCGATAAGGGCATGGGCTGGGGGATGGGAATTGGCATGGTGTTCTTTCTTGCCATCTTCATCACATTGCCTGCATTCATCTCCAAGGTGGGTGGAAGAAAGCTGGGCTTCGAGAGCGACCTCGTTCAAAACCTGTTCGAGGGCGGGATCAGAATTGCCTTCTTCGTCGGCTACATCCTTTTGATCTCACTCATTCCGGACATTAAGCGAGTGTTCCAGTACCACGGGGCAGAGCACAAGACGATCTATGCGTATGAGAATGACGAGCCGCTAGAGCCGGAAGTCGTCGACAAGTACACGACCTTGCACGTCCGTTGCGGCACTAACTTTCTATTCATCATCATGTTTCTCACAATCATCGGGCACCTGATTGCCGACCTCATGCTCCCGGCCAACATTCCGCTTCGGCTTGCGGCTCGCGTCTTGATGATTCCGCTGCTGGCCGGGATCTCTTATGAAGTGATTCGTGCTGCTGGTAAGAACGACCACTCCGTTGTCTTCCGGATCGCCAGCATGCCCGGACTCGCCATGCAGAAGATCACCACCCGTAAGCCTGATCACGAGCAGATCGAGGTCGCCATAAAGGCGATGGAGGCAGTGATTGCAAGAGAAGCTCTAACCGAACCTAGTCGAGAGACCGTCCAGGTCAAAACCGTGGAGACTCAGCCGTCTCCGCTACTGCAGCCCGAGCC
>JALZIO010000040.1 GCA_030860245.1 Actinomycetota bacterium
CCGCCGATCACCGAAAGCACGGCCAGCGGAACCAGTGCCGCCGCCATCGTCCGGGGAGCGTCGTGCGCATGCGTACCCTCGGGGGTCCGTAACGGCCCCTCGAACACCCGCAGGTACAACCTCGACATATAGAAGGCGGTAAGGAGGGCGGTGACGACGCCCACCCCCCAGAGCACATAGTTGCCCTCGACCCATGCAGCCGCAAGAATTGCATCCTTGGACCAGAAGCCGGCGAAGGGAATGACACCAGAGATGGCGAGCCACCCGGCCAGGAACGTGTAGCCCACAACCGGCATTGCGCGGCGCAACCCGCCCATCAGGCGCATGTCGGTGTTTCCATCCAAAGCGTGCATGACCGCCCCGGCCCCGAGAAACATAAGGCCCTTGAAGAAGGCATGGGTCACGAGGTGGAAGATGGCGATCGAGTAGGCGCCCACGCCCAGAGCCAGGAACATGTAGCCGAGCTGCGAGATGGTCGAATAGGCGAGGACGCGCTTGATGTCGTACTCGGTACAGGCCATCAACGCGGCCCACAACGCGGTCGCCGCGCCGATTACACCGACGACCGTCAGAGCGGCCCCCCCCGATGCCTCGAACACCGGGCTGAACCGCGCCACCATGTAGACACCTGCAGTGACCATCGTAGCCGCATGTATCAGAGCAGAGACCGGCGTTGGGCCCTCCATGGCATCGGGAAGCCATATGTACAAGGGGATCTGAGCGCTCTTGCCAGTGGCCCCGGTGAACAATAGAAGGGCCGCCGTCGTGGCAACTCCGGCGCTCAGGGCGCCGGCGGAGGCGTTGATCTGCCCGACAGTCACGCTTCCGACCACGCCGAAGAGGACCAACATGCCGATCAAAAAGGCGAAGTCACCGATGCGGTTGACCAGGAAGGCCTTCTTCGCAGCGGCCGCAGCCGAGGGCCGGTCGAACCAGAAGCCGATCAGCAGATAGGAGCAAAGCCCAACCCCCTCCCACCCGACATAGAGCAGCAGGAGATTGTCGGCGAGGACCAGCAACAGCATGAACGCAGCGAACAGGTTGAGGTATGCGAAGAAACGAGAGTAGCGAGGGTCACCGTGCATATAGCCGATCGAGTAAACGTGGATAAGCGTGCCCACTCCGGTCACCACCATCACCATCACGAGCGAAAGTGGATCGAGCAACAGGTCCACACCCGTCTGAAATCGGCCGACGGAGATAAAGTCGAAGAGATGCTGGGTGGTGGCCCTGGACTCCTCGGACGCGCCCAGAAGTGCGATGAAGTTGAGCAGCCCGATCACCGCAGCCGCCCCGATCGTGCCGCACGCGAGCACGCCGGAGAGGCGCCCGATGCGCTTGCCGAAGAGCAGGAGAACGACGGCGCCGGCCAGTGGCAGGCCGATGATCAGCGGCGCCAGCACGGGGTCGAAGCCGGCAACGACCTCCTCTTGAGCGATCATCGCCTCACCATCTCAGGAGGCTCACATCGTCGACGTTGGCAGATGCCCTGCTGCGGACGATCACCAGGATGATGGCGAGTCCCACTACGGCCTCGGCTGCGGCGACCACCAGCACGAAGAAGACGAGAATTTGACCGTCGACGCTCCCTTGTATGCGCGAGAAGGTCACGAACATCAGATTGACGGCGTTCAACATCAGCTCGATGAACATGAAGATTACGATCGCGTTGCGCCGAACGAGGGCACCGATCACTCCGATCGAGAACATCATGCCGGCGAGGGCGAGGTAGTAGCCGGGCGCGACCTCGGTCATGCGACCTCACGCTCCTCCGAAGAGGGAGTTGCGGCGCTAAGGGCCGAAACCGAATCAACCCGGCGCGCCAGGACCATCACACCGACAATCGCCGCAACGAGCAGAACCGAGGTCGCCTCGAATGCCAGCAGGTAGCGGCTGAACAACACTCTGGCCACCGCCAGGACGTTGCCCGGGTCTTGGTTGATGTCCGCCAGGGCCTGGGACCGGTCGGCTCCGATGAGGTCGACGCTCGTCAGTGCGATATAGGTGATGCCGGCCGCCAATAGAGCCCCCAGGGCGAGGGCGAATTGCCGTTGCGCCGGCAACGGCTCGACCAGCACCTCGGAGCGGTCGACGCCCAGCAGCATCACGACGAACAGGAAGAGCACCATGATGGCGCCCGCGTAGATGATGATCTGCACCGCAGCAACGAAATGGGCGCCCTGGAGCAAAAAGGCAACGGCGAGCGCAACTTGACTCCCCACCAGGAACAGTGCGGTGTGCACGGCGTTCTTGGCGAACAGCATGGCGATCGAACACCCGAGCGCCAGGACGAAAACGCCGCCGAAAACGATCAGCGCGATCATCCGTTGACCCCCTTCCCGGACTGGCTCGTCCCGGTGCCACTGGCGGCCCGAGAGTGCTCGTCGGCGACGTTAGTCTCCTCGTTCGCCTGGTAACCCGCCTTGGCCAACTCTTCGAGCACGTTGTAATCGGGAGGGAGCTCCTTGGTGGTCGGCCAGTGACGCCGAATGGGCTCATCGACGATCAGCTGCTCTTTGGTAAGGATCGCTTCGGCGCGCGAGTGGCTGGACAGCTCGAACTCGGTTGTCATCAGCAGGGCCTCGGTCGGACACGCCTCGACGCACAGGCCGCAGAAGATGCAGCGCAGGTAGTTGATCTGGTAGATCTGCGCGTAACGCTCTCCCGGGGAGAAGCGCTGTCCGGGGGAGTTCTCGGCCCCCACGACGTATATTGCGTCGGCGGGGCAGACACCCGCGCACAGCTCACAGCCGATGCACTTCTCGAGTCCATCGGGGTGGCGGTCGAGGATGTGCCGCCCCTTATAACGGGGATAGGGCCTGCGGCGCACTTCCGGGTAGGCAATCGTGTCCTTGCGCTTGAACACGTTCTTGACCACGACCCTCATGCCGCCCAGGATCTCAGGCAACGCCACTGGAAACCCTCCTCTGCGGACTCACCGCGGTCTTCTGCCGGGGGTCGCCGCGGACCACAAACCCCAGGACGAGCAGGAACAGCGCGCCGAATACCGCCAATCGGACGCCGCGAGCGATACCGGCCGTATTGACGACCGCGGTCACCATGATCCAGAGGAGCGAGGCAGGTATCAAACGCTTCCACCCGAGCCACATCAGGCGGTCGTAGCGCAGCCGCGGCATAGTCGCCCGCAGCCACACGAACAGGTAAACGAACGCGATGGTCTTGAGCGTGAACCAGATGAGCGGCCACAGCCACGACAGGAACGGGAAGATCGGTCCATCCCATCCGCCGAAGAACAGCGTGACCGCCATTGCGGAGATGACCACGACGTGCACATACTCGCCGAGGAAGAACAGCGCGAAGCGAATGCCGGAGTATTCGGTGTGATAGCCGGCGACGAGCTCACTCTCCGCTTCGGGCAGGTCGAACGGGGCGCGGTTTGTCTCTGCGATCCCGGAAATGAAGAAGATCGCGAACGCGGGCCATTGCGACCAGATGAACCAATTGGGGATAAACCTGAAGAGCGAGCTGATCTGCTCGAGGACGGGAATGCCGTCGAAGAAAGTGACGTCGCCGACGATCCCGGCCTGCGCTTGGACGATTTGGACAGTGGAGAGGCTTCCGGCAACGAGAGCAATAGGTACGAGTGAGAGCCCCAGGGAGGTCTCGTAGGAGATGAGCTGGGCGGTCGATCGAATGCCTCCCAGAAGTGGGTATTTAGATCCGGATGCCCAACCGGCGAGAACGATGCCGTAGACGTTGAGCGACCCCATCGCGAGGAAGTAGAGAATGCCCACGTTCAGGTCGCTCCCAACCAGTCCCACCCTGGTGTCTCCAAAGCCGAGCACGCCGCCAACCGGCACGACCGCAAACCCAAGGATCGCAGGCACCATGGCGAGCACGGGCGCGAGTGCATAGGCCCACTTGTCGGCGCCCTGGGGGCGGAAGTCCTCTTTGAAGAACAACTTGATGCCGTCGGCGAGAGTCTGCAGGAGGCCGAACGGCCCCCAGCGGCTGGGACCGACCCGCGATTGCATGTCGGCTATGACCTTGCGCTCGAACCACACCACCAGGATGGTCGTAAGCAACAACGCCGCAAAGACCACGATTGCCTTTACGAGCGCAACTATGAACCCGACGCCGATGCCATCGACGGTCGCACTCATGGCTTGTGCAGCGCCACCGTCGGGGAGGCGCCGCGTATCAACCGGTTGGCGCGCAGACCCTGCTGGTCATAGGGGACAAAAACGGCGCCTCTGACGATATCCGAGACGATTATCCTGAGCTCGGCTGCGCCGCCATCGGACTCGACCACCACGGAATCGCCGTCCGACAGCTCGAGCTCCTTGACGTCCTCCGGGTGCATCTCGACGAACGGCTTTTTCTGAATTCCCCTGAGTGCGGTCGTGCGCGAGACCATCGTGCCCTCGTCGTAGATGAGACGACCCGAGTACAGCGCGAAACGCGCCGGCGCCCGAGCCGCAGAGGCGGGGGGCGAGGCGGCGCGGACATGCGGGGACCCGTGGCCGTTCCGGGCCGGAACCGACGGTATGAGCCCGGGGCGTTGTTTGGCCTCGAAGGCGCGCAGCTCCCACGACAGCGGCCAGTTCTGGCCGGTCTGAAATGGTGCCCCGGCCCGGTGCCCGTGGGGGTACTGCCCGCCGGGGCCTGCAACGATCGTGCCGCTGGAAGTGGCGCCCTCGAAGCCCGATTCGTAATAGGGCGCCGGGGTGACCGGCTGGTTTCGGAGGTGACCGGCTTCAATGCCGGCGTGCGATGGGACGTCCACGTTGATCGCCCTCCACACGTCGTCGAAGTCCGGCAGCCCCCAGTTGTCACCCATTGCAGCCGCAAGCCGGGCGCAGATCTTCCATGGCTCGATCGCAGAGCCCGGGGGCGCCAGGACCGGTTGGAGCTTCTGCAGGCGACGCTCGAGGTTCGTGAAGGTCCCCTCGCGCTCCGCGTAGGCGGCGCTCGGAAGCACGACGTCCGCATAGGCCAGGCTCTCGGTCGGAAGGATCTCGACGGCCACCACGAAAACGCCGCCGGCAAGCGCCCGGGTTGCGAGCTCGGAGTCGGGAAAATCAGCAATCGGGTCCGCTCCCACCAACAGGAGCGTGTCCAGCTCGCCGTCGGCGGCGGCTTCAAGGATTCCACGCGTGTCGAGCCCCGGCGCGGGCGCGGGCTTGTAGCCGGCGTCGAGCGTTGGATGCACGCCCATGTCGATGAGCCCCTGGGATCCTGCGTGTGGCGGGCACATCAGAAGCTTGGCGCCCTTCGCCTTCACGAGCTCGATCACCGCGCCCAATATGGCGGTCTCGTCACGCCCCGGAGAGCTCGGGCCCCAGCACACGACCATGGGGTCTCCGACATCGTTCGCCGCCGGAAGCTCGGATCCATCCATGAGGCCTTGCAGGGCGAGTGCTTCACCGCCGGGATCGCAACGAATGACGTGCGTCGCGAATCCGTCGAGCGAGATCCGGCGCGCCGAGATCACGATCAGCTTCGTATTATGGTCCCCCCACGCTTGCCTCAGCCTGAGGTAGAGCACCGGGAGAGTCTCTTTGGGGTCGGGCCCGACCCACACAATGGTGCGCGCCGACTCGAGGTCGTTGATCGTGGCCGTCGACCCGGCGGCATCGCCGACCTCGAGCGCAAGCTCATAGGGTGCGCCCGCATCCTGGAGCCGCGAGTCGACATGGGCTGTGCCAATCGTCTTCTTCGCAAGCCGCGCCACGCCGTAGGCATCCTCGGTCGTGAGATGGCCGCCGGCGATGACTCCGACCCGCCGGCCCCGGGACAGGGGCCTTGCCGCGGCGCCGACTGCCTGGCCCCAGCTGACCGGTTCGAATTCCTGCCTCTGATTGCGAATCAGCGGCGTCGTGAGCCGGTCCTCCGACGAGACGTAGTGGTAGCCGAAGCGTCCCTTGTCGCAGGTCCAGAAGTCGTTGACGTTTTCGTTGGGAAGCGCCTGGGTCCGAACGAGCTGGCCGCCGCGCACGTCGTTGGTGAGCGGGCACCCGACCGAGCAGTAAGCACAGATGCTCGGCGCCGAGACCAGGTCCCATGGGCGCGACACGAACCGGTACGGCTTGCTCGTAAGTGCCCCGACGGGACAGATCTGAATCGTGTTCCCCGAGAAATAGCTATCGAACGGTTCATCGTTGAAGGTGAGGATCTGTGTGCCGGCGCCGCGGTCGACCAGTTGGATGAACTGATCGCCCGCGATCTCATCGGAGAAACGGACACAGCGCCAGCACAGCACACAGCGCTCTCGGTCGAGCACAACGAGGTCGGAGATCTCGAGTGCCTTCTCGTAGGTGCGCTTCGGCTCGACATAACGGCTCGAGCCGGGCCCGTGGGCGTAGGTCTGATCCTGGAGGGGGCACTCGCCGCCCCGGTCGCAGATGGGGCAATCGAGTGGATGGTTGATGAGCAGGAACTCGAGCATCCCCTTCTGCGCATCAACGGCCTGTTCGTCCACCGTATTGACCTTCATGTCGGCGGTCACGGGTGTCGCGCAGGCGGGCACGAGCTTGGGCGTCCCCTCCACGGCGACCAGGCACATACGGCAAACGGCCACGGATTTCATCCCGGGGTGGTAGCAGAAGCGGGGAATGAAGATCCCCATCTCCTCGGCGACGTCGATCAGGAGGCGCCCGGACTCGGCTTCGACGGTTTGCCCGTTGACGGTCACCTTCGCGAGTCCGTTAGTGCTCATGACCCTGTGTATCCGCGTCCGAGGGAACGCCGGCAGCAGGCTGGGGCATGACGCCCGCTTCCCCTGCGCCGCCGCCGCCCTGGTTGGCACCGACAAGAACCCTCTCCTCGTCCTCGAACGGGCAGCGTCCGAGGGATACGTGCTCTTCGAACTCCTCGCGAAACAGCTTCACATTGGAGCGAAGCGCCCAAGCTGCCGCATCTCCGAGCGGACAGAAGGATCGTCCGTCGATGCCGTCGCAGATGTCGAGCAGCAGGTCCATGTCCTCCCGGCGCCCGTCACCTTCTTCGATGCGCTCCAGCACCTTGACGCCCCACCACGTGCCCTCGCGGCACGGAGTGCACTTCCCGCACGACTCGTGCTCGAAGAACTCGGTCGTTACGAGGGCGTTGCGGACCATGCAGGTGGTTTCGTCCATAAACACGACCGCGCCCGATCCGAGCATCGATCCCGCGTCCTTGAGTGACTCGAAGTCCATGGCTATGTCGGTTGAGGTGAGGAGCGGCGCGCTGGCCCCACCGGGGATGATCGCCTTCAAGGTGTGGCCCTCGCGCATGCCGCCGGCAAGCTCGAGGACGTCGGCGAGTGAGGTTGCCATCGGCACTTCGTAGTTGGCGGGCCGGTTGACGTGGCCCGAGACCGACAGCACTTTGGTGCCGGGCGACTTTTCCGTGCCCCATTGCCTGAACCAATCTGCGCCCTTAAGAACGATATCGGGCAGGTTGCCGAGCGTCTCGGTGTTGTTGACGATCGTCGGCTGGCCGTAGAGCCCCTTGACCGCGGGGAACGGGGGACGCAGGCGCGGCTGCCCTCGGAAGCCCTCGAGCGAGTCGAGGAGCGCGGACTCCTCGCCGCAGATGTAGGCACCGGCGCCCCGATGAAGAACGATCTCGAGATCGAAAGCCGACCCATAGATCCCCTCGCCGAGAAGCCCTCTTTCGTATGCGTCCGAGATGGCCTTGTCGAGGCGGCGGGATCCGAGCGCGAACTCCCCGCGACAGTAGATGAACGCCCTGGCCGCCCCCACCGCCCAGGCGGCAATGGTGATGCCCTCGATGAGTTGGTGCGGATCGTTCTCCCCGAGCTCTCGATCCTTGAACGTCCCAGGTTCCCCTTCATCGTGGTTGACGACAATGAACTTAGGAAAGACGTCCTTGGGGGCAAAGCTCCATTTGACGCCGGTGGGAAAGCCGGCGCCGCCGCGCCCGCGCAATCCGGAAGCTTTGACGAGATCGATGACATCGTCGGGCTGCATCGTCGTGATGGCCTTTTTGGCGCCCTCGTAGGCGCCGTCGGCGAGGGCGCGCTCGATCGTCCACGAGTCATCCGGGTACTCGTGGATGCGCCGCTTGACGATGAGAGTTTCTTCAGCCACCCGGCGCGCGCCCTTCCCCCACGCCTCCGCCCTCGAGCGTTCCGGGCTCACGCGGGCGGAAGCCGGGCGCCATGTCCGGCGGCAGCACCTCTCCCCCTGTAGTGCGGGTGTGCATGTCCTCGCCCATCTTCTTGTAGATGCCCACTACGGCCGTTTCGTAGGAGATCTCCTTGGCCGTTCTCACCGGTTCGTCGCGTTTGCTCTTAACCTCTTGGCCGCGCTCGAGCCGGTCGACGGCCTCGATCAGTGTTTCCGGCGTGACGTTGTAGAAGTCCTCGTAGTTGATCTGCATGGTTGGCGCTCCGTCACAGGTAGCCAGACATTCCGCGGTCTCGAGCGTGAACTTGCCATCGTCGGTCGTCTCGCCGTCGCCAATCCCCAGTCTCTCCTCGGCGGCAGCGACCAGCTTCCGGCCGCCCATGTGCGTGCACGAGATGTTTCTGCAAACCGAGATGAGATAGTCGCCCTGGGGAACCTTTTTGATCATCGAGTAGAAGCTGCCGGCCGCCAGGACCGACGCGGGGGTCTGGCCCAGAATCTCGGCAACCTCCCGCATTCCCGCTTCGGTCACGTAACCCTCGACCGATTGGGCCAGAAAGAGCAGCGGTAACACGGCCGAGCGCGGGTTCGGGTACTTGGCGACGATTTCGGCCGCCTTGGCCCGCAGCTCGTCATTGAAGACCCGCTCAATCTCCTCCCGGGGGGCGCGCCCTTGTTGCTCGCGCTGTATTCGATTCTGTTCATACGGGTTCGGCGCAGGGTTGATCACCGATCGACGCCCCCCATGACCGGATCCACAGAGGCGATCACTGCGATCAAATCCGCTACGAGTCCACCTGTGGCCATCGACGCAAGCGACTGCAGGTTGATGAAGGACGGATCACGGACGTGGCATCGGTACGGATTCGTCCCGCCGTCGGAGACGATGTAGGCGCCGAGCTCGCCGCGCGGCGATTCGACTGCCGCATAGGCGTCGCCCGCGGGCACCGTGTAACCCTGGGTAACGAGCTTGAAGTGGTGAATGACCGCCTCCATGGAACGGTTCAACTCGGAGCGGGGCGGCGGCATGATCTTCGGGTCCATGTTCTTGTAATCGCCCTCGGGCATCTTCTCCATCAACTGGCGCACGAGCTTGACCGATTCCCGCATCTCGGCCATCCGCACCCGATAACGTGCATAGACGTCACCTTCAGAGGCCACCGGCACCTCGAACGACAAATCTCCGTAGGCTTCATAGGGCATATCCCGCCGTATGTCCCAGTCCAATCCGGCCGCCCGGGCAATTGGACCGGTCGCGCCGAACCTCACCGCGTCCTCGGTGCTCATGATGCCCACGCCCTTCGTCCGCTCGAGCCATATGGGGTTCTCGGTGAGAAGGGATTCGTAATCATCGATCCTGCCGGGCATGATCGACACGATGTTGTCGCACACCTCGGCCCACCCCTCGGGCAGGTCCTGCCATACACCGCCCGGGATGTTGAAGCCGTGATTCATGCGAAGCCCGGTGACCATCTCATAGAAGTCGAGGAACAGCTCGCGTTCGCGGAAACCGTAGAACATGGCCGACATCGCGCCCATATCGAGCCCGGACGTCCCAAACCACACCAGGTGGGAGGACAACCGCCCCATCTCGGCCAACAGCGTCCGGATGTATTTGCCCCTGGGGGGCACCTCGAGGTCCAGCAGCCTTTCGACGGCCATCGAGTACACCTGCTCGTTGGAGAACGGGGCGAGGTAGTCCATTCGTGTAACCGCAGTCACCGCGCCGCGCCAGGTCTGGTCCTCGCACTCCTTTTCAATCCCGGTATGGAGATAGCCGATCACCGGTTTGCAGTCGAGCACAGTCTCGCCCGACAGCTCGAGCACGAGACGGAGGACCCCGTGAGTCGACGGATGAACCGGGCCCATGTTGATGATCATGTTTTCTTCGGCGGAGTCATAGGACTCGACGAAGGCGCCAGCGCCCTTGTCTTCGATCGTCCGAATGACCGATTCCGCAATGCTCACGGGCGAACCTCCCCTTTCGGTGAGGGCGTCAAATCAGAAGCCGAAGGCGCGCCGTCCCCCGCGTCACCGTGTGCGGCGCGGGCAAAGGGAGCCCGTCTCATCGCCGATTCGTGATCCCCTATTCCGTCTTCTTCGGGCTGGCCCAGCGTGTCGACATCGGTGTCCGCTTCACGCGGCTTGGGCGACTGACCCGCGCTCTGAATCTGCATCATGGGCTGGGGGATGAACTCGATGGCCACCTTGCCGACGCCGTACGACTTCCGAAGTGGATAACCCTCCCATTCGTCCGGCATCAGGATGCGTGTGAGATTGGGGTGACCCTCGAAACGGATTCCGAACATGTCGTAGGCCTCCCGTTCCGGAAAATCCGCAACCGGCCAGACGTCCGATACCGAGGGCACCACCGGTGGCTCGCCCGGCGCCGGAACGTGGACCATGAGGCGTCGTTTCAACTCCGGGTGAATAATCTGCGCCACCACCTCGAAGGCTCCCCGCCCTTGGAGTCCGATCGTGTCGAGCCCCGCCAGATCCGTCAGCGACCAGCCCTCCTCCTTCAGGCTGCGGGCGCGCGCGGCCCACTCGCCGGGTTCAACCCATATCTGCTCGTCGGTTGTGTCCAGTCTGCCTGCCGATCTGCTCACTCGGCGGCGACCCGCATCGACTCGTAATCGCCTTTGATGATCCGATCGTGCAGCAGCATTATTCCGTCGATGAGCATCTCGGGGCGGGGAGGGCACCCCGGCACATAGATGTCGACGGGCACTATCTGATCAACTCCCTGAATCAGCGCGTAGTTGTTGAACATCCCGCCGGAAGAAGCGCATACGCCCATCGAGATGACCCACTTGGGCTCCGTCATCTGGTCATACACCTGACGGAGGACCGGGGCCATCTTCTGAGACACGCGCCCGGCGACAATCATCAGATCGGACTGGCGCGGCGATGCTCGGAAGGCCTCCATGCCGAAACGGGCGAGGTCGTGCCGAGGCATGGTCGTGCCGATCATCTCGATCGCGCAACAGGCGAGCCCGAACGTCATGGGCCACAGCGACGACCGGCGCGCCCAGTTGACCAGCTTGTCCAGCTTGGTCGTCATGAAGTTGGCTCCAAGGGTGTCGCTTACTCCGCCCACTCGAGCCCTCCTCTCCTCCACACATACACGTAAGCCGCGAGCAGGATCACGATGAACACAACCATCTCGATCAACCCGAAGATGGCGAGCTCCTGGTACACCACCGCCCACGGGTAGAGAAACACAGTTTCGATGTCGAAGATGATGAAAAGCATCGCCACGAGATAGAACTTGACGGGGAACCGCTCACGCTCATCGGTCTCCTCAGGGACGATGCCGCACTCGTACGGGAGCCGCTTGGCAAGCGTCCAGCGGCTCGGCGCAAGCTTGGACGAGACGAAAATGGACGCAACTGCAAATACCGTCGAAATGATGATCAGAAGCAGGATGGGGAGGTACGCGGACAGCGTCATGGCTTGAGCTCCGCAAGCTTCTTCATGAACTTCATCCCCTTCTGCCCGGCTCCATGGGCACGTTCGTCTTCCAGGTTCCCCAACATAGTCAACGCGAAGCTCATCACCGGCTTCGAGTGCATCGCCATAGAAACGAACTTCTCCATCAACACCGGGTGGCCGATCATGGCAACGAACTTTCGGCCGAGCCGATAGTAGGGCCCATAGACGGCCTCGAGCTCGCTTGTGTAGCCGGACAACGACGGCGATGAGCCCCCTCGGATAGCCTCGTCCAGGTGACCGGCGGCGATGCGGCCCGTTTCATAGCCGTAGGCGATGCCCTCGCCGTTGCAGGGATTGATCATTCCTGCGGCATCGCCGGTGAGCACAAAGCCAGGACCGTGGGGGGGCCACACGCTGGCGCCCATGAACAACCGTCCGGCGCGTGGTTTCGAGCAGACGGTGTCGAGATTGACCTCCCACTCCGTGGGAAGGATCGATATGAAGTTCTTCTGGAGATCGTGGAGGTTCACCGAGCGCCAGCCGCCGTAGGACGACAGCAGACCAACGCCGGCGTTCACGGTTCCGTCTCCGACCGGGAAGACCCATCCATAGCCCGGCAGCGCCTGAGGACCGGAACGAACCTCGAGATAGGCCTCGAACCAGCCGGAGTGTTCCATCGGCGAGCGGAAGTACTGGCGGATCGCGAGTCCCATCGGATAACCGAGGTCGCGCTCCCGTCCGAGCAGGCGGCTGAACTTGGTCGCAGCCCCCTCGGCGCAGACGACCCACCTCGAGCGGATGGTCTCGGTGTCGCCGTCTCGCTTCGCCACGATGCCTTGAACCACACCGTCGTCCCACAGCGGCTCGACCACCTGGGTCTCGTAGATCACCTTGGCCCCGGCCGCCTCTGCGTTGTCGAGCACAATCTGATCGAGCTCGCGGCGCGGCTTCACCAGCCCGAAGCCGGGGAAGTCGTCGAGCTCCGGCCAGGGAAGGGCGAGGGTCCGGCCTGAGGCATGCACGCGCAGTCCCTTGACCTTCTCCCAGCCGTCGAGGGCCGGGCCCAGGCCCATGACCTCGAGCATCTTGACGGCGCGGGGAGTGAGCCCGTCCCCACAGGTCTTCTCCCGCGGGAACGATTTCTTCTCGCACACGATGACCGAGTGGCCTCGGGATGCAAGAAGGTGTGCAGCGGCCGCCCCTGAGGGCCCCCCTCCCACGATTGCGACGTCGACCTCGGTCGACAAGGGCTAACCTCTCTTCTCGCCGTGGCGAACGGGCGAAGTTCGGAGCCTTGTGAAAGTTTTCACTAGCTGCGGGACAGTCTAATACCCTTTGCGCCGCTTGTGCCCGCCTCGGAGTCGAATCCGCCGGCTATCCTGGTCCCTCC
>JALZIO010000270.1 GCA_030860245.1 Actinomycetota bacterium
CGACATCGAGCCGTCTTCTGCGATGTCGACCTGCACGATCCACGATCTGAGATCGGCGTAGAACTGATTGTCCCAGGTCGAAAACAACGAGTTGCTGGCGTAGAGCCGTCGTCCGTCCATGGACAGCTGCAGCATCTGGGGCCCGCCGTGCAGAACCGTCCCGTTGGGATGAACCGCCTCTTCGAACAGTCCGCCAAGGAGCGCCGAGCCCACCTGCCGGGGGTGGGCCGGGTCCGAGACGTCGTATCCGCGGAGGTCCCCGTGGAGCCAATTGGAAAAGAACAGAAAGCGGTCGTCCATCGACAGAACGAGATCCGTGATGAGCCCCGGGACCGGGACCGGAAAGCTGGCGAGATCACGCGGCTCGACCTCGACCACCTTTTCGGCGGCCCAGCTGCCCCCGTCCCGGTAGAAACGCCACACCACCGAGGAGAGCGCCGCGCCGACGAAGCCGGTCTCGGCGGCCGGATCATGCAGCCACCTGATCTCGAGGGGAATCATTCCGTCTTCCCCGAGGTCGATCGTCTGGGTAACCTTCCGATCCTTCAGATCCCAGAAGTGGATCGAGTGCCCGTATTTGCCCGAGGCGACATCTTCGAGATTGAAGCCCGGCATGAAGGTCTCGGGTGCGGCCCATTCGCTCGACACCAGAGTGTTGTGACGGGGCTGGTACCAGAAGTCGTAACCCCACTCCGGTGCACCGTTCGCCTCCCACCGGCCCTTGATGTCGAAGGTGGTCGCATCCAGCACCAGGTAGCCGGCGCCCATGCCGCCCTCCGCATTGCCGAGCATCGATATGACGACGTTGTCGCCCGGCATGCAGTGCACCGTGTGAGGCGCAGAGAGGCCGGTCTTAGCCCTGACCTCTTCGGGCTCGATCACCTTGACGATCTCCGGTGCACGGTCGTCGCTTGCGACATCCACGATGTGAATGCGAGAAGACCTGAGCCCTGGAACCACCAGATGCCTTCGCTCGTTGTCTGTGCTGTGACATGCGGAGCTGCACACCTGCCAACCGTAGTGATGGAGCTCGTCGCCCACGTTGGGCATCGCCGTGCGGTGGATCACCTCGGAGTAAGTGGAAGAGTCCGGGTTGACGTCCACCACCGCAAGGAAGTCGGGCTCGTCGACGCCTGTGCCTTCGTACAGACCGGCGACGTAGAGGATGTCCTCTTTCGGCGCCCGCATTGCCTCGGACGGCGATGCGTATCCCACCTGTTGCCCAGTCATGCCGGCCTCCTTCGTCAACCTCGCCCCCCAGCGGCGAAGCTAACAGAGAGGAGCCCCCCGTGCATTTACTTGGCGTAAGACGAGGAGCGGGTCTCGCGAATCGTCATAATTCTGATCTGGCCGGGATACTGGAGCTCCTCCTCGACCTTCTTGGCGATGTCGCGCGCGATGACCTCGGCCTGGAGGTCGTCCACGTGGTCGGGTCTGACCATGACCCGGACCTCACGACCCGCCTGCATGGCATAAACCTTGTCGACCCCCTCGAATTCCATGGCGATCTCCTCGAGGCGCTCGAGACGCTTCACGTAGGTTTCGAGTGTCTCCCGGCGTGCCCCCGGGCGGGCACCTGAAATTGCGTCCGCCGTTTGGGTGATGACGGCTTCAACCGTGCGCGGCTCGACCTCGTTGTGGTGCGCCTCGATGGCGTGGCAGACCTCGGGGGATTCCTTGAGCCTGCGGGCGATCTCCGCCCCGATGATGGCGTGCGACCCCTCGATCTCGTGGGTGACGGCCTTTCCGATGTCGTGCAGAAGCGTGCAGCGCTTGGCCGACGCGACGTCGGTTCCAAGCTCGGCGGCGATCATCCCCGCAATATGGGACGCCTCGACGACGTGCCTCAGGACGTTCTGGCCGTAGGAGGTGCGGAACTTGAGCCTGCCCAAAACCCTGATGAGCTCGGGATGCATGTCCGTGATCCCGGTTTCGAGAACGGCCCACTCGCCGCCCTCCTGGATGGCGCGCTCGACCTCGGCCTTGGACTTCTCGTGCAGGTCTTCGATGCGAGCCGGCTGGATGCGCCCGTCGCTCACCAGCTTCTCGAGCGTCAGCCTGGCGCTCTCCCGGCGGATCGGATCGAAGCACGACAGAACGACCGCCTCGGGCGTGTCGTCGATGATCAGGTTGGTTCCGGTGGCGCTTTCGAAGGCTCGGATGTTACGTCCCTCTCGGCCGATGATTCTGCCCTTCATGTCCTCGCTCGGCAGGGTGACCGTGGTCACGGTCGACTCCGTCGTCAATTCGGAGGCGACCCGCTGCATCGCTATCGAGACGATCTTGCGGGCGCGCCTGTCCGCTTCCTCCCTGGCCTGAGACTCGAGGTCGCGCACGATGAACATGGCGTCCCTCTTGGCGCCGTCTTCGATCTGCTCCACCAACGCCTGCTTGGC
>JALZIO010000281.1 GCA_030860245.1 Actinomycetota bacterium
CGTCCTGGTCGTGGTAGTGGGGCCCGGGACCGGAGCCCCGCGGACAGAGCTCCCACATCAGGGAGTAACCGCCCCCGGTCTGCTCCCCGGTGGCGAGCATCACCCACAGGATGCCGACCATCCAGTATGCTGGCCCTTGCTCGACGGTGTCGATGTATGGCGTCGCCTTTGCTCTCTCGTTCATCGGATCATTCCTTTCCACTTCGCTTGGAGGCCCTTCGGAGGCCGGCTGAAAACCATCTATCCGGACGGTGGGGAACTACCCCATGCTGTTGACCTTCTCGGGCTCAATGGCGATGATCACGCGCACCTGGTCGCGGCCCCCGAACCAGGGGTAGGGCCCGCCGAAGTACTTCTGAGATAGCATCTCGATGTGCTCTGACCCGCCATCCGTAGTGACGTCGACCACCCGGCCGCGCACCTCGAAGTAGCGCGAAGGGTTGTCGGGGTCGGAGACGGCGACGGTCACGCGCGGGTCTCGCTCGACGTTCTTGACCTTCGCGTAGCCTCGCACGCTGTTGATGAGGACGTGCTCGCCGTCGGTGTCGACCCAGGTCTGGGTGAGCTGGGGCGAGCCGTCGGGCATCGTGGTGGCGACGTAGCAGGTGCTCGGCCGGCGCAGCAACTCGAGCAGATCCTGGGACAGTTCCATGCGTGGTCTCCTTTTCTTGGACTCTAATGTTTAGAAGCGTGGTCTGCCGGCGGGCGTTTATGCGACCTTCTCCGCCGAGAGTCGCTCCAGCGTCACCGGCTCTATGTCGGGGTAGCGGTCGTTTTGCAAATCGTCTAGCGCCGTCTGTCCCGTGAGCATATAGAGTTGGTAGGTGCCGTACATCGCGGCCATCACCTCGCCGGCCTCGCGCTGGCTTGCGATCCAGGCCCGCAGGTCGTCGGTCGTGCCGCGGCTGCGACGCTCGTACCGGCGGCCGGTCCTGCGTTCCGCGGCCTCGACTATGTCGCCCAACGACATCCGCTGGCCGGCGACGGCGAACTTGCCGGACGGGACCGACAGGTCCACGGCAACCCGCGCGGCGTAGCGCGCCGTGTCGTCGACAGTGGTGGCGTCGAAGCGCTCCTCGCCGGTGCCCCAGAAGGTCGCAATACCGGCCTCGTCGTCGAACTCGATGGTCCCCGCGCCGGTGGCGAGCGTGTCGAGGAAGGCCCCGGTTAGGACGTGAACGCGCTCCATGCCAAGCGAGGAGATCTCCTCGTCGGCCTCGCGCCGCAGGTCGAAGGGCAGAAGTTCGCCGGGCGACGCCTTGAAGAGGTCGAGCGCGAAGTCCGAGGGCAGTATCCTGCGGACGCCGCTCTTGGCCGCAGCACGGGCCAGGGCGACCTGCCCGTCCACGACGACCTCCCGCCCTCCCTGCAATGCGGAGACCACGACGTCGACACCATCTGTCTCCCGACCGAGGCTCGAGGGGTCGGTGACGTCTCCCTCGACGATCTCGGCGCCGCGCCCCACGAGCGTTTCTATCCCGAAACGCTTGCCGGGTTCGGCGAGCGCCGCCGGGCGGACGAGCAGCCGCAGGGCGACGTCCTCGTCTTCGAGGAGATGCTCGGCGATGCGCGCGCCGAGCATTCCGGTGGCCCCGGCGAGAAGTACGGTGTTCGACCTCATGGTAGCTCCCTTGATCTAAAATGGAGGACATTTTCAACTTCCGAAGAGGACTATAGCACATAAACGGAATATAATTTCAATTTGTAAAGGCATTTTCCACTTCTGCGGTATGATGGGGCCATGTCAGAGATCCCTCCTCCGAGTGACCGTCCTCTCCTGCGCCGCGACGCCGAGCGCAACCGCCGGCGGATTCTGGCCGCGGCCCGCGGGTTGATCGCCGAGCGCGGGTTGGGCGTGGGCTACGAGGAGATCGCCCGCGAAGCCGACGTCGGGGTCGGCACCGTCTACCGCCGCTTCCCAACCCGGGATGGGCTCTTCCACGAGCTATTCCACGACCGGGTGGACGCCGTCGTCAGGATCCTCGAAGAGGCTCTGGCGGTCGAGGACCCGTGGGAGGGACTGTGCCAGTTCATGCGGCGCGACTTCGAACTGCAGTCGTCGGACCGCGGGCTGCGGGAGTTCATGCTCGGCCGCGCCGACGGCGCAGAGCTGAAGCAGCGCTCCCGGGACCGGATCCAGCCGCTCGTCGCGGAGCTCGTCGAGCGGGCCCGGACGGCGGGCCGCCTGCGTGAGGGCGTGGGCCAGGGCGACATCGAGATCATCCTGGCCATGATCGGTGGGCTGATGGACGCGTCTGTCCACGTGGAACCCAACCTGTGGCGGCGCTACCTCGCGATGGTCCTCGGCGGGATCGAACGTGGGGGTGAGCAAGACGAGATCCCGGGCAAGTCGCCCGACCGGCCCGAGATCGAGCGTATCCTCGCCGCATGGGTCGCGCCGCGACGGGGGAAGGGCTGACCACGAAACCCCGAGTCTTCCGCCCGCGCCGGGGCTCAGTCCGAGGCGGAGTGGTAATGGTCGAACGATCCAGTGTAGCCGCTCTGGGACCACTGCCGTCGCGGCCAGGTCGCTAGGCATCCTTGACCTCCAGGTCCGCCGGGTTTCGATGCTGTGGGCCAGTATTGCCGGACGACTCGGCAGGTACTCCCGTATTGGCTTACTCACCCTTTCCGCATCGTAAGCGGAAGGCCCGCCCCCCGAGAGCTCGGCGTCGTCTAGTGGAGGGCGGCGAGCCTGGGTCCGGCGACCCCTCGCCGCAGGCGCTAGCCTCGCCCGGTCAGGCGCTGAGGCTCTCGGAGACCGAGCACCTGCAACTCGCCAGCACGCCATACTGGAGGTCCCTGCATCGGTCTGCCTAGAAGGTCACGGTTTCGGCCACGTCGCTTCGATCATCAGGCCGTTGTTGTCCCTGAGCAGGAGGCTTTCGGTGTCCCCGAATTCGATGACCTCGCTCGTCCACGCCCCCGCCTCGACGAGGCGACCGCGCAGCGCGGAGGCCTCCTCCGCGTTGGCGAGCGCGAAGGCCACATGGTGGACCGCGCCCGAGCCCGGTCCCCGATCCCACGGTTCGGCCGACCCTTCCGTGGAAGCCGCGTCGGCGTCCTCGAAGAAGTGGATGCCCATGGTGCCGTTCCCATTGGCGGGGTCGGGGTAGACGAAGCAATTCCTCCCCGCGCCCTTCTTGGAGGAGGCGAAAACCTCCCCCACCGTCATACCGAGTACTTCCGCGTAGAAGCGGACCGTGGAGTCGATGTCCGGCGTCATCATGGCCACGTGGTGGAACCCGCGCCAGGGGGCGGCCGGTTTGGCCCCTCCGGATACGTTCGTCATAAGCTCTTCCTCTCATCTCGAGCAGCCCGTGTGGCCGCGACCTCCATAGTTTACACTATTGAATACAAAATTGGAATAAATACAAATAGTGAATCGGTTCGTGGATTGGTAGAATGTGGTTATGAGTGACGAGACGGTGGGTGACAAGGTGGGGCGGCGGGAGCGGAAGAAGGCGGAGACGAGGCGGGCGCTGTCGGGCGCGGCCGTGCGGTTGTTCCTCGAGCGGGACTTCGACGAGGTGACGGTCGCGGAGGTCGCAGAGGAGGCGGACACGGCGGTCACGACCCTGTTCAACCATTTTCCCGACGGAAAAGACGCCCTCCTGTTCGACAGGGACGAGGAT
>JALZIO010000306.1 GCA_030860245.1 Actinomycetota bacterium
CGACGAAGCGAAACAGCAGCTGGGTGCCGTGATCGTCAAGCGGAGCGAAGCCAAGCTCGTCACAGATCACGAAGTCGAAGCGCAGCAGCGAGTCAATGATCTTGCCAACCGAGTTGTCCGCCAGACCCCCATAAAGGGTCTCGACGAGCTCGGCGGCGGTGAGGTAGCGCACACGCATGCCGTCCTTGACCGCAGCCTGGCCTGCGGCGACCAGCACATGGGACTTGCCCGTGCCGGCGGGGCCGATCAAACACAGGTTCTCCCGGGCCCGGATCCTGCACCCGGGCCCCAAGCGCGAGGAGGGCGCTGCCTTCAGGGCTGTCATGCAGCCCGATGAGCCCAGCGCACTGTTCGAACGAGTCCGTTGGGCTTCGCTCCCTCAAACCGTGTACAAGGACACGGACCGAACCGCCTGTTCTCTGGTTACTTCAAGCGCAACCTTCACCCCTCTCCTGCATCATCCAGTTGACCCTCTAGGGCTTCACGCCGAGGCACACAAACGGAACGGACCTAGCCGGCCTCCAGAGCACCCTCCGATACGGAATCGCGTGCTGCCAGGTCCGCACGCTTGCGCTCCTGGTAGTAAACGGCCATCCGGGCATTGGCGTTCTTGGTTTCCAGGAGCGATTCGGCAAACGAGCCGACGGCCGCGCCGGGCAACACCCCGAGCAAGCGATCGTCGCTGACCTCGGTGAAGGTACGCATCCCTATGCACCCCAGAGACAGCTGCGAACGGGCGCTTTCCATGGCAAGCGGAAGCGCTGCGCACGCCGGGCGTCCGACCACCCCGGTGGACGAGTCCGACCAAGCCACATTCCCCCCGGCTTCGCCGAAGAGCATTGCTTGAGCCGGAGACAACCACATCAGGACGACATCCGGCTCCAGAGGAAACTCGGGCAGTGGTCCGTAGACGATTCCAGCGCTGTCCCTGGCAATGGACGGAATATTCGCCGGCTCTTCGGGAGACAGATAGGACGAGCCGATCATCTTCTCGACACTCTCGGAGAGAGCTTCTCCAAGCTCGATCGAGTCAAAGCCCATCACCATCGCCCCGACGGCGCAATTGCCATGGCTTTGCGCCGGCGCATAGAAGGTGGCCGTCTCGGCAAGGCGCCAGAAGCCGCATGCCGAGGGTGCGGCTCCGTCGAACTCGTCGACTGCGTCCGGAGGTCGATCGACAAACGCCAAGGCTATGGCCGGGGACTGCAACCCCAGGATGTCCTCGACTCTTTCCGCCGCGTGATTCAGGTCCATGGTGATTCTCCTTCTGTGGCCGAGTCTCGTGTCGCATCATCCGGGAGGCAGGCTCCCTCTAAGCTGATCCTCGATCATTATGAGTTTGCAGTGCTTGCATTGATCCACGGGAGGCCAAGCCATCGGCGACCCGGCCATTTCACGCATCAACTGTTGCAGATCTGCCATTCTGAGTGGGTTGACATCAGGGCGGGAGAGCCAATGAGGAGGAGACCTGCGAGCATCCCACAGCAAACCTCAGATTCCTCCCGCTCCGAGGTTCGGGGAGGCGCTTCGACGAGCCCTGCGCAAACGCTGTCCGCGTTGCGGCGGAACGGGCATCTTCGCCAGCTTCTTCCGGCTGCGTGAGCGATGCCCCACATGTGGCTTTCGCTTCGAGCGGGAACAGGGCTACTGGACCGGCGCCATGATCGTGAACATCGCAGTGTGCGAGCTCTGGTTCGTCATCTTGTTCGGGCTGATGGTGCTTCCGACCTTTCCGGATGTTCCGTGGCGGCTGCTTCTCGGCGTGGGACTCCTTACAAACGGGCTGCTCCCGGTGGTCTTCTACCCTTGGTCCAAGACGGTCTGGATGGCGCTGGAGCTGCTCTTTCACTGGGATCCAGAAGACGACGTCGCTTGAGCCCGTATAACTCCTCGCGTGAACATCCATCGACGTCTTTCTCCCTCGAGGCGGTCCCCACCCAACAGTTTGATCGCCGCTATGCCCGGACGCGCTCGCCGGTTTGCTTGCGGAACTGCCAGGTGCCCAGCCACAGGCAAATCACCCCGGCCAACGACAGCATGGCGATCGACGAAGCAACCCGAACAGCCCAACCGTCCAACACAAGCGTGCGCATCGCCTCGATTGCGTAGGTGAGTGGATTGAGGCGGGCTATGACCTCCATCCACACCGGCATGGCGTCGAGCGGCACAAACGCATTACTCATGAACAACAGAGGCAGTGATACGAATCCGGCCACGGCAAAGAACGTGCCATGCTGCGGAACCGCATAAGCCAGCGCCGAGAAAGCCGCCGTGACCGACATCGTGAGAAGGGCAGCCGTCAGGAGGATCACCAGAAGCCCCAGTGGTCCGGTGGCGATCCGCACGCCTAGAAATAGAGAAACCATCACCACTAGCAGAATCTGAGCCGACTGTTGGACGACTTGAAACACAAACCGGCTGACAATCACCGAGCTGCGAGCGATTGGCATGCTCATGAGCCGGTCGAGGTAGCCGGTCTCCTTGTCCCAGAGCAGCGGCATTGCGCCGCTGACACCATTGCCCACAATCGTGAAAGTGACTATACCCGCCAGCATAAAACCGATGTAGTCGTCCGTGCCGATAACCTGCGTGTCGATGGCCCGTTCAACCCCTGCACCGAAGAACACGAGCCAGATCGCGGGCTGCGCCAGGCTGAAAACTAGGTTCAGACGTTCGCGCAGCAGCTCGATCCACCATCGACGGGCGAGGGCAAGCACCTCCTGCGCGTAGCGCTTCCGGGGGCCTGCCGCCGAGCCGCCACTATCCGCGAGCGCGCTCTTCCTTACATCCAGTTGCTCGACGGTCACGAGGCCACCCCCGCCTCCCTCAACTCGCGGCCGGTGTGGAGCAGGAACACATCGTCGAGCGACGGCTGGCTGTAGGTCATTCTCTCGAGCCCGATTCCATGCTCGAGTCCGGTTCCCATCACCGCCGGCAGCGCGACCGCCGCGTCCTCCACAAAGATGTGGAGATCCCCCAGGTCGCCGATGACGATCTTCCTCACCCAGCGTTCCATTTCGATCACCCGGCGCAAGCGCTCGGGTTCAGGTGTGGCCACCTCGACCACGTCGGCCCCCACCGCTCGCTTCAGCTCCGACGGTGATCCTTGGACGACAACACGTCCATGGTCGATGATCGCGACCTTGTTGCACAGGCGATCCGCCTCGTCGAGATAGTTCGTCGCCAGCAGGACGGTTGCCCCACCCAGACGCCGGTCGCCTACGAACTCCCACACATTGTGGCGAGACTGAACGTCGAGGCCAAGGCTTGGCTCGTCGAGAACGAGGACCTCGGGAGAGTGCAGCAGACCACACGCAAGATCCAGCCGCTTCTGCATCCCGCCCGAGTATGTCGCCCAACGCCGGTCGGCGTGGGGCAGCATTCCCACGGCATCGAGGGCCCCCTCTGCCAGAACAGGGATTTCCCGACGCGGCAGATGGTAGAGGGCCGCCTCGATCTCCACGCACTCCCTGCCGGTCAATAAGCCCCGGTATGCGACCCTCTGCATCACATAGCCGATACGCCGGCGAACCTCGCTCGGTTGCGTCGAAACATCGAAGCCGCAGACCCGTGCCGCCCCTGCGTCGGGTGCAAGCAACGTCGTAAGCATGCGGATCGTCGTTGTCTTGCCCGCTCCATTGGGGCCGAGAAGCCCGAATACGTCGCCGCGCTCAACCGTTAGATCCAGCCCTTCGATGGCAACATGTTCATCGAACGCCTTTCGGAGTCCGGTGGTTTCGATCACCGGACTCATCGCGCAACCTTTGGTTTCAATGTCCTCCCTCGAACGACCAATTTTCCCTCGAACGACACCCCGGTAGTATGACCGCTGAAGAACTCATTCTGGGAGCGGCTCCCGCAACCGCCTGGGAAGGTACACGGCGCCCGGGCCGCCGGAGGCCGCGACGTCCTGCGGATTGAGGGTTTGGCATCGCTTTAACGAGAGGCAGCCGCACCCGATGCACGAGTCGAGGCCCTCCCGCAGAGCCACGAGCGCCTCGATCTGCTCATCGAGTCGTTGGCGCCAGAGCCGCGAGATACGAGACCAATCCGCCCGCGTGGGCGTGCGAGATTCAGGCAGTTCGGTCAACACCTCTCTGACCTCTTCGAGAGTGAGGCCCACTTGGCGGGCAGCGCGGATGAAGGCGAGACGCCGCAAGACGATCTTCCCGTAGCGCCGTTGCCCTCCCTCGCTCCGTTGAGCGCCGATCAACCCTTCCCGCTCGTAGAAGCGCAATGCCGAGGGCGCAAACCCGCTGCGTCGAGCCACTTCGCTGACCGTGAGGGCCTGCTCCGGCATCCGCCCCACCGCTTTCTCTGTCCTTGCTTGACTTGATCGCTTGCTTGACCAAGTCACTTGACTTAAACCTTACTTTAACTTTTACCATGCTTGAAACGTCTCAGCAAGGGAGTGAAAAATGCCCGTCGCACTCGTTACCGGCGCCTCTCGCGGGCTCGGCAAAGCGCTGGCCCAAGAGCTCGGCAGCCGCGGATGGCAGCTCATCGTCGACGCCAGGAACAACGCGATTCTACAAGACGCAGCACAGGGGTTCGGAAACACGCACAAGGTCACAGCTCTCGCAGGTGATGTAGGTGACCCGGCACACCGACACGAAATGGTCCAAGCCGTGCATCAGATAGAGAGTCTCGATCTGCTGGTCAATAACGCGAGCACTCTCGGACCTATCCCTCGCCCGGACCTGGACGCTTATCCGCTCGGCGAGCTCGAGCGTGTCATTCAGATAAACACCATTGCGCCGCTCGGGCTGATCCAAGCCCTGCTACCGGAGCTAACAGCGAGCGCCGGATCGATCATCAACGTCAGCTCCGATGCGGCTGTTGAACCATATGCGGGCTGGGGTGGTTACGGATCGTCGAAAGCCGCTCTCGATCATCTGACCGCGGTGCTGGCAGAGGAGCAGCCGGCCGTTCACATCTACTCCTTCGATCCGGGTGATATGCGCACCGAGATGCAACAACAGGCTTTCCCGGACGAGGACATCTCTGACCGCGCCGAGCCAGAGGCCGTTGTGCCGTCATTGCTCCGCCTCGTCAATGAGCGCCCTCCCAGCGGCAGGTACCGCGCCGGCGATTTCCGGCGCGTGCCTCTAGACATCCGGCCGTGAGCACCTCCATGGCTGATGCGCCGCTGACGACTTTCACACTGCCGCGACGGCTGGCCGCAACGGAACCTCCCGAGGCAAGGGGCCTGCGGCGCGACCAGGTTCGCATGCTCGTCTCCCGGCCAGACGGCGTGGAGCACGCGCGCTTCAACGAGCTCAGCCGCATCCTTCACCCCGGAGATCTCGTAGTGATCAACACCTCGGCAACGCGTGCTGCAGCAGTGGACGGTATTCGAGCAGGCGGCGAGCCGGTAGTCATCCACTTCTCGACACCTCTGGACGACGGCTGGATCGTAGAACTGCGAGCGCGTGATGGTTCCGGTCCCATAGAGGACGCCACTCCCGGCGAGACGTTCGAGCTCCCTTACAGGGCCTGGCTGCGGTTAGAGGCCGCTCATCCCGATCCCGCTATGGAAACCGGCAGCAGGCTGTGGCGGTCACGAGCAGGCATTGACGGCCCAGTCGAGGTCTGGCTCGGTAACCACGGCCGGCCGATCAGCTACGGTTACCTGCGGGGTCGTTGGCCTCTGGCCGACTATCAGACGGTCTTCGCGCGCGATCCGGCCAGCGCAGAGATGCCGAGTGCGGCGCGTCCCTTCACCCGCAGACTCGTCACCAACATGGTGACCGCCGGTATCAACTTGGCACCGGTCGTGCTGCATTGTGGCGTTTCCTCGCTCGAGACCGGTGAACTACCTCAGACGGAATGGTTTCGGGTCCCGCCGGCAACCGCATGGCTCATGAACGAGACCCGCAAAGCGGGTGGACGCGTGATCGCGGTAGGGACGACGGTTACACGAGCGATCGAGACTGTCTCAAACATCGACGGCAGCGTCACCTCGGGACAGGGTTGGACCGACCTGGTCCTGGGGCCCAACCGCCCGGCCCGAGCCGTCGACGCTCTCATCACCGGATGGCATCCGCCGCGCGCATCACATCTTCTGCTACTCGAAGCGGTCGCCGGGGCGGAGCTCGTCCAGGACGCGTACGACGCTGCAATTACAGCAGGCTATCTGTGGCACGAGTTCGGCGATAGCTGCTTGATACTCCCCGCTCATGGCCGAAAGGGGCATCCCTAGAACACAGCGTCATGGTTGCCTCGAGTGCCTCCAGCGACGTTCACCGAGCAACCACTCTCCTGTCGGCTTCATACCGATCTTCGAGGCCACCCGGCCTGAGGCGGCGTGGGCGGGGTGGACATGCGCCACGATCTCCTGGACGCCGCAGCCGAGCAACCACCCGACCAGAGCCTCAGCGGCCTCCGAGGCAAATCCCTGGCTCTGATGCTCCACTCCGACGATCCAGCCCACGTCTGCGAGGAGCCGGCCGGCATCGGTAACCACCGTCGCCTGCACCGTGCCCAGCGCCCGGGAATCATCCCGGCGGCGGATGACCCAGTTGAGCCACCGCTCTGTTCCATCGGGAGATATCCGGCTCGACCATCTCACATACCGTTGTCGAAGCTCCTCGGGGCCGGCGGCTTCGCCGCCCGTGAAGTGGTAGAGACGGACGTCGTCTAGAACGGACACAAGCTCATCTGCGTGATCGGGCTGAAGGGGAACGAGCTCGAGGCGCGCAGTCTCGAGCAACCGGTTTTCCAGCTCTCGTCGCTAAGACTGGCCAAGTCTCATCCTCCCCAGGGGAGTGCCCGGGACGAAGGCGCTTTCATTGCCTATGCGGCGTGATCGCCCATCAGGCTCATCACCCGTCCCGGTCAGCCATCATGCTCATCACCCGTTCTGTCGCGCTCTCCCGCAAGGAGTTCCTCCGGAGATTGCCTCCCGTACATGATGAGCTCCGAAATCTCCTCCTTCGACTTGTCACCGCGACGGAAATCTGCAATTGACTCTCCGTGGGACAGGATCACGAAGCGATCGGCCACAGGGTGGACGTGGTGCACATTGTGGCTGATGAAGATCACGGCAAGCCCATCGTCGCGAGCCTTCTCGACCGACTTCAGTACCTGAGCAGATTGCTTCAACGAAAGGGCGGATGTGGGCTCATCCAGAATCAGCAGCTTCGCCCCGAAGCGTACGCCGCGAGCAATTGCGATTGACTGGCGCTCTCCTCCAGAGAGGTTGGCGACCGACTCATCTGCCGACCTTATGTTGATGCCCATGTCGGCCAGACCCTCTATCGCCTCTCGCTTCGCTTTTGCGCTATCGATGCGGCGGAATGGGCCGACCCCACTACTGACGAGATCCTCTCGCCCGAGAAAAAAGTTACGGTAAATGCTCATCAAGTCGACGATCCCCAGATCTTGATACACCGTTGCTATCCCGAGATCGAAGGCCTCACGCGGCGAACGGAAACGTACCTTCTCACCTTCCCATAGAAGATCACCTTTGTCGGGGCGGAACAGCCCGGTCAGAATCTTGATGAGCGAAGATTTGCCCGCCCCGTTGTCACCCAGAAGGGCCAAGACCTCACCGCCGGTTACGGCCAGGCTGACGCTCTTGAGCGCCTCCACCCTGCCAAAGCTCTTGCCTATCTCCTTTGCCTCTATGAGCGCACCTTCTCCTTGCGCCGCTTCTTGAGTCACTCTCTTGCCTCCCTGCCGCCCGCGAAGCGGTTCACTACGACCGCCACGATGATCAGGAGCCCGATGATTCCTTCGTACCAGTAAGAAGCCACTCCCGCCAACGCCAGACCGTTTCGGATCATGCCGATCATGAGGCAGCCCAGCGCCGTGCCCACCACGCTGCCGTACCCGCCGGACAAACGGGATCCTCCGATGACCGCCGCAGCGATCGCTTCGAGCTCCAGTCCCTCGCCTCGGTTAGCGTCCACGGAGCTGAAGCGCCCCACCTGGATCACACCCGCCAACGCCGCAGCAAGCGCGGTGGTCACGAACAGTCCCAAACGCACCCGGTCGACGGGGACTCCCATCTCTCTGGCAGCAGACTCGTTGCCGCCGGCCGCAAAGATCCAGTTTCCCGCCTTGGTCTTCTGCAGCACGAAGCTGAACACAAGGAGAATCGCCAAGAACCACAGGGTCGAAACGCTGAGACCTGCGACGCGCGCGGAGAACAAATCGAACACTCTCTCCTGCTCCGGGACGCTAATGGGAAAGCCCTGAGTGACAACGAACAAAGCTCCCCTCCAGAAGAGCAACATACCCAGCGTGACGATGAATGACGGGATGCGGGTCCTGATCACAATTGTGCCGTTTATCACGCCCGCTCCTGCAGCCGCCAGAAAGGCGATCAATACCGCCGACCCGGCAAACAAGTTCCATTCCTCGTACAGATAGGGAACCAACAGGGAAGATATGCCCAAAACAGAACCGACAGAGAGGTCAAATTCTCCCGAGATCATGAGAAGTGTCACGGCCATAGCGACGATCCCAAGTTCGGCCGCGATGTTCATAGTGGAAGCGAACGAGTCGACCGAGAGGAAGTTGTCGGCCCAAAAACTGAACAGCACCGCGATGAAAAGTGTTGCGAAGAGCGCCCCGGCTTCGGGACGCCCCCTGAACGTCTGGAAGACGGCGCCCCAGGGCCGGGCCGTCCCGGACTCTTGCGGACCGGTCTCGTCTGCTGCGGTCTGGTCGGGCATTATCGAAGCCCCTGTTCGACGGTTGCCTCGACCTCCTCCACATTGGAGTCATCGACGATGTAAGGCCCGGTCAGCACATCGTCCGCCGGAAGGAAGCTGTGCAGAACGTATTCCTTCAAGTACATGACGGGCAGATAGCCCTGAAGGTACTGCTGCTGATCCACTGTGGAAATGATGTTTCCGTCCTGAATGGCCTCGACCCCTTCAGACGTGAAATCGAAAGTGGCGTGAATGACCTTGTCGGCCAAACCCTCATCGTTGAGGACTTTGATAGCCGGGGTCATCCCCACGGGACCCAGGGTGAACAGGGCATCGGTGTCCGGTTGGCTCTCGAAGTAATTGCCGAGCTGTTCGGATGCCTGCGTCGGATCCTCCCCTATCGGCAGCTTGTCGACCTCCACGCCCTGCTGCTTCATTACGTCGGTAAAGCCCTTGCAGCGCGCCTCTAAGCCGACGTGGCCGACGTCGTGGATGGCACAAACGGCGCGTTTCGGCGTGCGCTCCTCCAGTAAGCGTTCCGCTGTTACACGGCCGCCAAGCTCCTCGTCGCCTCCGACGTAAAACAGGTACGGGATGCGCTCGCCCTCGGGCCGAAAGTCGGGCACGTTGATTGCGATTACGGGTATCCCCTGGTCTATGGCCCGCCGCAGCGGCCCCTCGAGGGCCCTTGCGTCCGTGATTGTCACAATGAGACCGTCCGGTTCCGCCGCGATGGCGCTGTCGAGCTGATTCACCACTTCCTCGACGGAGAACTGCTCGGGCGCGAGATCTTCAACCGTCACTCCGAATTGTTCGGCAGCATCTTCGATCCCTTGACGGTAGACGGCCCAAAAGGGGTCTCCCGGAGGTCCGTGCGTAACGGAATAGAAGGTGAGGTCGGTTTGCTCTGCACTCCCTTGGGCCGGTTCCTCTTCGTCACGCGTGCACGCCGTCCCGATAAGCGCGACCACGAAAAGCAACACCAGCACCTTTCGCATTCTCGATATCCGACCCTTACCTCCGCGCAAGCTCTTCGTCATGCTCGACCCCCCTTGTCTACTTTCCCGTTCGTTGTCGGCTGGTCCCTCAACCTGTCCCAGCCCTTTCGTAGATCACCTCGCCTTTACGCTGACGGTGCTCCAACTTCACCGTCTTCCCTAAACGGAACGACTCCTCGGCAGCTTTACATAGGGTAAATGCGGCCAGCGCATCCTCGCCCGTCACACCCACCGGCCGGTCCTCGGCCACGGCGGTACAGAAGTCCTCCAGCTCCAGTCTATAAGCGTCGGGGTACCGCTCGGTAAAGTCGACAACCCAGTCCTCTGCAGCCTGCCCGGCGGTCAACCATTGAAGGTGGGCTCGACGGTGATGGCTTATGCGGGCGGTTGCCTTCGACCCCATGACCTCTGTCGAACACTCGTATCCGTAGCCTGCGGCACGACTGTTGTCGATCACGCCGAGGGCGCCGGAAGCGAAGCGCAGAACGACCACAGCTGTGTCGATGTCTCCCATCTCTGCTATGGCCGGGACGGCCACAGAAGAGCCGAACGATGTCACCTCATTAACTTCCCCGATCATCCAACGAGCCGTATCGAAGTCGTGAATGGTCACGTCGACGAAGAATCCGCCTGAAGACTCGATGTACTGGATACTCGGAGGCTTCATGTCCCTTAGCGATGTTCTGAAGAGATACACATCCCCGAGCTCGCCGCGCTCCATTCTGTTGACGGCCGCCATCCAATCAGGATCGAAACGCCTGTGGAAACCTACCTGGAGCTTCACCCCGGCGGAATTGGCCGCCTCAATCGCTTTGACGGTCGCATCCACATGAAACGACAGCGGCTTCTCGCAGAAGATGTGTTTCCCAGACTGCGCCGCGCGCTGAACCATATCGGCGTGAAGCGGCGTTGGCGTGGCGATCACCATAGCTTCGATTGTGTCGTCGTCGACAAGGTCGTCAATGGAACGAGACCATTCAACTCCGAGCTCCGTACCCATCGAGCGCGCCGATTCCTCGACCGCATCGACCACCATGGCGAGCTCGGCCTTGGGCACGCGACCGGCCAAATTCTGCGCGTGGAATCGGCCCAATCTGCCGAGACCGACGACTCCTACTCTGACGCGACGCATCAGCACTCCCTAACCTCTGTCTGAAGAAAAGCCGTGATGTCGTCGTTGGCAGGCATCGCTTCACTGCAAGCGAGCTGGCTTGCCACGATGGCGCCTGCCGCATTGGCGCGTCGCAGTGTCTCTTCGGTGGGGATCTTCCTCAGCAGACCATGTCCCAGCACCGCAGCAAAAGCGTCACCCGCTCCGAGTCCGTTCTTCACCTCTGTCGCCATCGGAGGCACATCGATTCTGTCATCGCCTTCGAAGCACACAACACCCTTGCCCCCCCGCTTCATGATTACGGTCTTCACGCCACGCTCGATAAGCACGCCCGAGGCCCTTTCGGCGTCGTCGACATCGAGGGCTGCACACAGCTCCTCCTCGTTGCCGATAACCACGTCTGCACGATCGATCAAGACGCTCGCAATGGCAGGGTACTTGGACGGCTCGTCCCACACACTGGGCCGCCAATCCAGGTCGAAGACAACGGTCCCCGCATGGGCAAGCGTAGCCGTAACCGTAGTTTGCCGGCTCGGCTCGCGGGCGAGTCCCGTCCCCGAGATGAACAGAAGGGGAGCCCTGGCCGCTTTCTCGATATCGACGTCGTCGATCGTCAACTCCCAATCGGGTGCCGTAGGCCTGCGATAGAACAGAAGTGGAAAATGGTCGGGAGGTACGACCTCACAGAAAACGATGGGGGTCAGATTATCTGGATCGGTCCCAAGCCACCGTACATCCACCCCCTCAGAGACAAGGAAGTTCCGGATGAATTCCCCATGGCCTTCATCGCCTACTTTGCTTACGATGGCGACGGATACATCGAGTCGGGCAAGCCCCGTTGCCACGTTCGTCGCGAAGCCCCCTGCATAGCGCGTGTAGGTCCGCACCTCGGATAACGGCACACCGATTTGATTGGGATATAGGTCCGCACCGACACGGCCCATGACCACGGCCTCGAGCTCATTGCTTCTCCTCAAAGAAACGTCCGCCCTTGGGTCTTGGCCTTTTCGTATTCGGCTCTGGCGCGCGCCACCGCATCAGACTCCGAGACTTCCGCCACGGCAACCTCCCACCAGGCCCCGTAGCTCGGAACCGAAACATCGGGGTCTGCCTCTATGTGGACAACGGTGGTCGTATCCGAATCCACAGCCTGCTTGAGCGCATCGCGCAATTCGGCAACGGAGCTCGCCCGTATCACCCGAGCGCCGAGGCTGGCGGCATTGGCGGCGAGATCGACCGGAAGCACGTCGCCTTCCAGCCGGCCATTCGTCGAACGATAGCGGTAGCGAGTTCCGAACCCTTCCGACCCAATCGACTGCGACAGGCCCCCTATCGACGCATAACCATGATTCTGGACCAGCACAACGATCAGCTTGTGGTGCTCTTGTATGGCGGTGACCAGTTCCTGGGACATCATCAGGTAGGACCCGTCCCCGATCATCACAAAGACATCGCGGTCGGGTGCGGCCATCTTTACACCCAAGCCGCCCGCAATCTCATATCCCATACATGAATAGCCATACTCGACGTGGTAGCTCTTTGGCTCTCGAGCACGCCACAGCTTGTGCAGGTCTCCGGGCATACTGCCCGCCGCACAAACGACAACATCGCGCTCTGCGGAGGCATCGTTGACCGCCCCTATGATCTCTCCCTGGCTGGGCAGAGGTGAGTGGTCCAGGTGGTAGACACGTTCGACCTCGGCATCCCATGCCCGAACATGATCCTCGGCCTCCGCTCTGTAACGAGCCCCCACGCTATACCCGCTCAATGCCTTGCGCAGGGCTTCCAGTGCAGAGCGGGCATCGGCGACAAGGGGCAAGCCGGCAAGCTTGGTCACATCCGGCATCGAAACATTGATGTTTATGAAGCGCACGTCCGGGTTTGCAAAGCCGCTATGTGATGCAGTAGTGAAGTCGGTCCAACGCGTACCGACGCCGATGACTAGATCGGCGTCGCGCGCGATTGCTATCGCTCCTGCGGTCCCTGTAACTCCAATCGCTCCCAAAGCGGAGGGATGATCGTGAGGCAGCGAACCCTTTCCCGCCTGGGTCTCTGCTACGGGAATGCCCGTTGCCTCCGCGAGGCTCCTGAGCACCTGAGTCGCCTCGGAGTAGATGACTCCGCCACCTGCGACGATCAATGGCCGGCGAGCGCTTCTCACCAAGTCCGCGGTGCGCTCCAGCAATGCCGGCTCGGGAAGGGGACGGGCAACGTGCCACACTCGACGCTCGAAGAGCTCGACCGGATACTCGCAGGCTTGGGTTTGGACGTCCTGTGGCAGAGCCAGCGTGACCGCGCCTGTCTCGGCGGGATCGGTCAGCACTCTCATCGCCGCAAGCAACGAGGCGCCGAGCTGCTCGGGACGGTTGATCCGGTCCCAGAAACGAGAAACCGGCTTGAAACAATCATTAACAGACACATCCGGTGCGGACGCCACCTCGAGCTGCTGCAGTACGGGGTCGGGGCCGCGAGAGGCGAAGACATCGCCCGGAAGAAGCAGAACGGGGAGGCGATTGATCGTGGCAGCGGCCGCGCCCGTAACCATGTTTGTCGCTCCGGGACCTATCGAACTGGTGCATGCAAAGGTGGCCAGGCGGTTCTTCATGCGCGCATATCCGGCCGCCGTGTGAACCATCGCCTGTTCGTTGCGCGCCTGATGATAGCGCAGACGATCACCGGCTTGATGCAGCGCCTGGCCGACGCCGGCGACGTTACCGTGCCCGAAGATACCGAAGCAACCGGCAAAGAAGCGCTGTTCGACCCCATCTCGCTCAACCTCCTGAGCGGCGAGAAACTCGACCAAGGCTTGGGCCATTGTCAGGCTTCTCGTGGACCCGTTTATGGCGGTCTCCCCAGGTTTCCAGCCCTTTCGCTCCCCTGCTCCTCGGCTGTGACCATGGGAAGACGCTCATCCCTGGGCTGTGCACGCCAGGTGTCGCGCACCCAATGGTGATCGGGGTCATCGCGGACAGCCATCCTGCGCTCCTCCGGGCCCGCCAAGACGTTCAGGTAGTACATGTCATAGCCGGGAGGGGCGACCGATGGGCCATGATAGCCCCGTGGGATGAGCACTGCGTCACCGTGGGCCACCGTCTCCGTTAGGTCGATCTTGCCGTCGCCCGTGTAGAGCCGGTGGAGCCCAAAGCCGGCGCCCATTTCGCGCTCTGGCCTTCTCCGATCCGGTAACCGGGCAATTTCAAAGTAATAGATCTCCTCTAACGATTCCTCGTCAGACCCGTGCTCGTCATGTTTGTGGGGAGGATACGACGACCAATTCCCCTCCGGGGTAAGAACTTCGACTGCGATGAGCCTGTCTGCGGGGAACGCCTCTGGCTCCAGGAAATTGTTGATCTGACGACTCGCCTGCCCTGCCCCTCTAATCTCTACTGGAACCTCCTCGGCGGGTCCGTACGCAGGGTCAAGCCGGCGAGTGGCTCGCGCGCTGGGAAGCGCGAAACGACCACCGCCGATGCTAACAATGCGCAACTCGGAATGGATGGGGACGTAGGCAAAGTCGCTCACCCTCGCAAACACATTCTCGCGGCCATGGAGGTCAAACCGATAGCCCTCGCATTCGACCACGCAGCCCCCTGCCATGGGCAGGACCGCCATCTCGTCCCCTCCGGTGACAAAGATTCGTTCCTCTCCGGGAGAAAGCTCGATCACACGGAGCCCCGCATAGGACCATCCCGCTGCCTCCGGTGAGATGAAGAGCGGGTCGGGACCGTCCGCCGCCTTACCCGCAGGAAGCCGAAGATCGGTCACGGGCTGCACCCTTTGACGTGTTTCTCCACTGCGAAATCGTTCTCCACCACGTCATAGACCATAGCGGCACAAGCGCTCTCGGTTGCGTGCTTGAGCGCCGGCAACGGCGGCGAACGAATCATCCGCAGAGGGGATGCGGTCTTGCTCGACGACCAGCCAGCCCTGATAGCCCGAGGACTTGACCGCGGACAAGAACTCGTCCACACCGGCGTCGCCCTCCCCCAGTTCGCAAAACGCACCCTGTCCCCATACCGCTTCCATTCCCAGACCCTCACGCACGACTCTCTCGAGCACGTTCAGGCGGGCGTCTTTCACATGGACATGGTTTATGCGCTCACTCCAATCCGAAAAAGCCTGGACCGGGTTTCCCCCCCCGAGCAACAGATGGCCACTGTCAAGGCACAGCCCCACGTTCGTAAGCTCGAGTAATCTCTCGATCTCGTGCGGCGCCTCGACATAGGTACAGGCGTGATGGTGGAAGGTCGGCTCGAGGCCCCGGCACCTGCAGCGGTCGGCCGCCTCAGACACCCGTTGGGCAAGGTGCTTCCACCCGTCGTCGTCGAGCCCTATGTCGGGCAGGTCTTTCCCCCTGCCCGGATTAGCCTTGCGTTCGGGCGAGCCGGCGTCTGCCAGCGTTGGCCTGGGCCACCACGGGCCGTCGTCTGCCGAGCCGGCCTCGAACAAATCGAGGCATCCCTCCAGGTACTCGAGGTCCTGTCTGAAACCATCGCGGTCGGCCAGCCGCAGCTCGACCCAGCCACCGGAAAGGTCCAGGTGCCTGCGGTCCAGGCTTCGTCGGAGGTCATTGCCCCGACCGAGGAATCCTGGCGGGCCAAGGTCGATGCCCTCGTAGCCCGAGTCTGCAACGGCTTTCGCAACCTCGTCGGCACCTGGCAGATTCGCAGCACCGGTGGAGAGCTCGAATACACCGAAGCTGACGGGCGCGTTGGCCACCCTGATCCCCTTCACAGCTCTACCCCTAACTGCGGACGCTTTGGTTTGGCCGGCTGCTGTGGACGCCACGCTACAGCAAGCTCCGGGCGAGCGCATTGCGTCCGTGGCCGAACCCTCTGTGCTTTGCCCCCGGGCGCACGGAGTGGGCGATGGACGCGAGCAGCTTATCTGGGGGGTTGATCCCCTGATAGCTGCAGCGCCGAGGTATAACGTGACCTCGGTGGGGAGCGAAGGGGGCTCGTCGGAACGAAGGGGGAGGCGTGGAAGAGCGTAAGGATCGGTCACGTATAAGCCGGCGTCGGTTTCTCGACGGCGGCGTTGCTCTTGGTAGTGGAGCGGCGGCTTCGGGGCTGTTGATCGGCGCCGGACAGGCATCCAGCATCAAGTCATTGCGTTCCGAGCAGCCCGGCGCAGTGGCGCTCGCTAGGTCGGGCAGACCGATCGTCACGTATGGGGTACAGAGCGGAGACATCACTCGAACAAGCGCCGTCGTTTGGGCGCGCGCTAACCGCCTATCGCGCATGATCGTCGAGGTCGACACTAACAACACGTTCTCCACTGCGCACGCGATTCGTGGTCCGGTCGCTCGTGCGACAACCGACTTCACTGCACAGTTGGATCTCTCGGGGCTGCCCCCCGCCGAGCAGCTCTTCTACCGCGTGTCCTTTGAGGACCTCGACGACAGGCGCCTCACGAGTGAGCCGAGCGTCGGGAGCTTTAGAACCGCCCCGGGGGCAAAGAGCACCCTGACCTTCGTTTGGTCGGGTGACACCGCCGGACAGGGTTGGGGGATCAACCCTGACTTCGGTGGGATGCGGCTCTACGAGGCGATGCGTGTGCTCAAGCCCGACTTCTTCATTCATTCAGGCGATACGGTGTACGCGGACGGCCCCATCTCGGAGAGCGTCACGCTCCCCGACGGGAGCGTATGGCGCAATATCGTCACTCCCGAGAAGGCGAAGGTCGCCGAGACCCTCGACGAGTTCCGTGGCAACTACAAGTACAATTTGATGGACCCGAACGTCCGCAGCTTCAACGCCGAGGTTCCGATCTTTGCGCAATGGGACGACCACGAAACCACGAACAACTGGTATCCGGGCGAGATCCTCGACGACCCTCTCTACACGGTCACTGACGTCAACCTCCTCGCCGCGCGGGCTCGGAGGGCATTCGTTGAGTTCATGCCGCTGCGCGAGCAGCATGGCGACCCCGATCGAATCTATAGAAAGGTGGCCTACGGCCCGTTGCTGGATCTGTTTTTCATAGACATGCGCACGTATCGAGGACCGAACACGTCGAACGACCAGCGAAGGCGCAGTCCGGTCACGGCCATCCTCGGAAGGCGTCAGCTGGAGTGGCTAAAGCTTCAGCTGCGCAGGTCGCGAGCGACGTGGAAGGTGATTGCCTCCGACATGCCCGTGGGGCTCGTGGTGCCCGACAGTGAGACTACGTTTGAAGCCGTGGCAAACGACCACGACGGCCGAGCGCTGGGACGCGAGCTTGAAGTAGCCGAGCTCTTGTCCTTCATCAAACGGGAGGCCATCGACAACGTCGTGTGGATCACGGCCGATGTGCATTACACCGCGGCGCATCACTACGACCCGGCCCGAGCCACCTTTCACGACTTCAAGCCGTTCTGGGAGTTCGTGTCCGGACCTATCAACGCCGGCACCTTCGGACCGAACGAGCTGGATCAGACCTTTGGCCCTCGAGTGGAGTACCAGCGGTTCGCCCCAACACCGGACCTTCCGCCCTCGGCAGGGCTGCAGTTCTTCGGTCACGTCACCATCGACGGATCGTCGGGGGCAATGACGGTCCAGTTGAAGGATCTGGAGGGCACCACGCTTCACTCGACGGAGCTTGAGCCAGAGCGGTAAGGTCTTGCCCGGTCATCGAGTGGCTCGTCCCCATGGGGTCGCCTGCAGCTCCATGATGCGGGGGGTCACACAAGGCTCTGGTTGATCCACCCCCGAACCACCGGGTGGTGAGCCATCCACGCCTCCCAGACATCCCGTGCCCATGCCCGCACCAGCCCAATATGCTCCTGCGAGTCGCTCGATCTGAGGATGTCCGCCACCGTCATACGCCCGGACAACCTGGGCGGTTCAAGCCAGTGGAACGTAAGACGATTCACCATGCGCTTGTGCAGTTCGGGACCATGGCTGGGATCGGCTCCGTGCTCGAAGACCAGGCACAGCGTCATCAGGTGCAGGCCCACCGACTGGATCGAGCGCCGCTCCGCCACCCCCGGGTGTTGCACCGCATAGGTGTCCACGGTTAGCTGGTGTACTCCGAAGTACTGGGGGTCATTGAACTCACGCGCCAGAAGCTCGCCGAAGAGCGCCCAACAAGAAGCGGACGAGCCTATGTATGGGTGCATCGGTCCATCGCTCACCGGCAAGACCAGTCCACATCCGGGACATGGCTTGGATCCATCCACATCAACGGGCGTCTGCGTCTCTTTCGTTGGCTCGGCCACCCTGCCCCAGACGGTTATCTCTGTCGCCTGGCGTTGACAGTCGCCCGCTACAGCGAACTCTGTAGATCTCACAAGACAGCTCGAATTCCTGTCACAGTCATCTCGCTCTTTCGGGGGCATCGATTCCGGGCCTCGACTGCCGGGTGAGCAGGTCCCTCGCAGACTGAGAGATATGTTCCTCGAGTGCACTGTCGATCGCCTCGGGCACTCCCGATCGCAAAGCTTGGAGCACAGCGCGGTGCTCGTCGACAATCTCGCTCAGCCTGGCATGGCGGGGGGCAAGGCGCGCGAACTGCACGCGCAGCCGAGGCGAAACGCTGCGCCATAGCTGGAGGGTATGGCGTAAACCCGACGCAGCCACCACGTGCTCATGGAATCGATGGTCGGCCTCGTTTATGACCCCTATGTTTCCTGTGACGGCACCGGACTCCATGTCGGTGATATACCGCTCGAGCCTGGAAACGTCCTCTTCGGAAAGGTGTTGCGCCGCCCGCTTGAAAGCCTCTCTTTCCAGTACAAGGCGAACGGGAATTAGGACGTGGTTCAGTTCCTCTTCTGAGATATCGAGCACAAACGAGCCCCGGTTCGAGAAGTGCTCGATGAGGCCCTCACTTTCGAGTTGCCGAAAAGCCTCGCGAAGTGGTCCTGGGCTCACTCCAAACATGGCGCATAGTTGTTCCTGCCGCAACCTGGCCCCCGGTGGCAATTCCCCCGACACGATGGCTTCACGTAGAGCATCGGCTACTTGCTGGCGTACGGACCGGGTGGGCTTCTCGACAAGGTGATCGACGGAAGGAGGCTTCTTCATTGTCCCTAGCATAGGGGGTCGGGTCTCTGGCTACTGAGGCGTCCGACGGCATCCGGATCGAGTCGCACCCCAAGCCCGGGAGAGGACGGTATGGGCAGAAACCCCTCATCGTCTAGTTGCCATGCATCGACAACTATGTCGTCGATGTAAGCGGAGCCTATTGCGTACTCGATCATGTCGGTGTTCGCGAACGCCGACGACAGTTGCAGGTCGACAGCGAGGCCGATCGCCGTATTCCAGCCATGCGGAATCATGCGAGTACCACACCGCTGTGCGGACAAGCTTATGCGTAAGACCTCGCTTATCCCGCCCGCTTTTGTCACATCGGGCTGAACGATGTCGAAGGCTCCGGCAGCCAGCCATTGCTCGAAGGGTTGGCGCCGCGTGAAGACCTCACCTCCAGCGATGTAAATAGATGCAGCGCGCCGCAGTGCCACGTAGTCGTCCAAAGCGTCCGGCAGCAGTGGCTCCTCGAACCACTTGACCGCGTAGTCATCGAGCATCCGGGCCGTTCGCAAAGCCCACTTGTAGCCGTGCTCCCAGAAGGCATCACTGGCTCCAGCGTCTACCATCAAGTCCGCGTCCGGTCCGACTGCGTCGCGCGCCGCGGCGACGATGGCTTCGTCAACGCTCTCGCTCTGCCGGCCGAACGGCCCCCAACCGACCTTGAACGCGCGAAACCCTGCCTTCTTCAGCTCGAGAAGATGCTCGACGAGGGGCTCGGCATCCTGGGCCAAAACCGAAGCGTAAGGACGGACGCGATCGCGGTAGCACCCTCCCAGAAGCCGCCCCACGGGCTGTGACGTCGCCTGGCCCAAAAGATCCCAGAGAGCGATGTCGATGCCACTGATGGTGTGGGTGATCGCTCCACCACGGCCAAGCCAAAAGCTGTTCTGGTGGAGTTTTTCAGTGACCCGCTGAGGTTCGAGTGCATTCTCTCCCTCGTAGAGGGGTTGGAGAACCTTCAAGGCTCCCTGGACGAGCGCGTCGGTCGTAAAGACGCTCCCGAGCCCCACCAGCCCCTCATCGGTGATCACCTCTATGAGGGTGTGGGCGACGTCCGAGGGACGTAGCTCATGGCGCCACCCGCCCTTCGGCGTGGCACCCGACAGACCCGTGGCTCGTACTTGGGTGATGCGCATAAAGTTGACCCTTTAGGAGATTATCTATAATCTATACCTTGCTGCCCAAAGGGGAGGGCGTCAACCGAGTTTCGGGAGGGGTTTTATACATGAGGTTCCACCGGAGTCGCCTGCGCGTCGCAATAGCCGTGCTCCCGTTACTGACGGTCTTGGCCGCCTGCCAGCAGGAGGGGCAGGGAACGGGTGACAACGACTCCGCCTCTACCGAAGAAGCAATCTCCATTACCGCGGTCTATACCGGAGCCGAGCAAAAAGCGTTCGAGGCGGTCCTAGGCGACTTCATGGAAACCAACCCGGGTATCGAAGTCAAGTACAGATCGGCGGGTGACGAGCTACCCACCGTGCTCGAGACCGCCGTCAGAGGCGGCAATCCGCCGGACTTGGCAATGCTCCCGCAGCCGGGTGTGGTGGCCGACTTTGCCGGCAGAGGCGAGCTCCAGCCGCTTGACTTTGTCCGCGAGGCCGTTGCCGACAACCTCGGTGAGTACGCGGTTCAGCTCGGGACGGTCGATGGAGAGTTCTACGGGTTCCTCGTCTTGACCAACAACGGCTCCCCCATCTGGTACAACGTGGACCTGTTCAAACAGGCGGGCGTGAACCCGCCCGCAACGTGGGAAGAGCTTCTCGAGGCGGCCGAGACGCTCAAGGCGTCGGGGGTTCCCACCTACTCATTTGGTGGCGCGGACGGCTGGACACTGTCCGCCATCTTCGAGAACATCTACCTGCGCACGGCGGGTCCCGAGAGGTACGATCAGTTGGCCAAACACGAGATTCCGTGGACTCATCCTTCGGTCAAAGAAGCGCTCCGGTACATGGGCCAACTCTTCGCAGACCCGGACAACATCGCCGGGGGGCCCCAGGGCGCGCTGGAAACGGACTTTCCGACATCCGTGACGCAGGTGTTCTCAGACCCTCCCAAGGCGGCGTTGACAATCATTGCCGACTTTGCTTACGGGGTGATAACCGACTCGACCAGCGCGAAGCCGGTCTCGGGCTTCAACGTCTTCGATTTCCCCTCGATCGATGGATCCGAACCTGCAGTCGTGGGCGGCGGTGACAGTGTGGTCATGTTCACCGATAGTGAAGCGGCGCGTTCCCTGGTCGAATATCTGACGACGGTAGAGGCAGCGCAAACCATCGTCACCGAAGGTCCCTGGTCGTCACTGCACACGGGTCTTGACCCGAGCGTCTATCCAGACCCAATCCGCCGCGGGACCGGGGCGGGACTCCTCGAGGCCGAGACATTCCGCTTTTACCTCGCGGATCTCCAGCCCCCGGAATTCGGGGCGACGGTGGGTCAGGGGCTATGGAAGCTCTTCCAGGACTTCCTGATCGACCCGGATGACGTCGATGGCACAGCTGCCAAGATGGAAAAGGCGGCCGCCGAGGCGTTTGAGTAAGGAGAGCCGCCTGCGGTTGCTCTCCTCGGCCGCAGGCAATGTGCGAGGGACCGGCGCGAACGGAACTCGAGGCCGGAGGAGCTGGCGGGCACATGTTGCGCCACTGTGCTTTGTGGCCCCGGCTGCCCTCCTTTTGGGCATATGGCTCATATATCCCGCGATCTACACAGTGGTGCGAAGTTTTTTCGATCGGTCAGGGGAGCACTGGATCGGGGTGGGCAACTACGTCGAGCTGTTCACAAGCGATTTCCTTGTCACCGCGATCAAGAACAATGCGCTATGGGTCGCCGTTGTGCCTGCGGTGGTTACTGCCTTCGGTCTTATTCTCGCAGTCCTCACCGAGCGGATCAGCTGGGGTGCGGCTTTCAAGCTCGTTGTCTTCATGCCGATGGCCATTTCGCTCTTTACCGCCGGCGTCATCTGGCGCCTGGTCTATGAAAAAGAGCCCGACAGAGGGGCTCTGAATGCAGTCATCGCCGCCGGTCAGGAGTCGCTTCGCCCCGTCGGGGAACTCGCAGAGGCCGCTCCATCGACGGATGCCGTCCGGGAACAACCGGCTGGAGGACTTGGCTTCGCCAAGAGCCTTTCGCCGGGCGATGTCGCATTGCTCGGCTTGGCCCAAATCCCGACAAGCGATGTTCCCAAGGGGGCCGTGGACGCCATCAGGCCGAACTCGCTTGCATCTGGAATCTCAGGCGTCGTCTGGCGTGACTTTCGCCCGGGGGGAGGAATTCCTGGAACAGTCGAGCCCGGGGAGCTTGGGCTGCCGGCGGTCACCGTTGAGCTTAGAGACGAACGCGGGGAGATGGTCTCAGAGACGGCGAGCGCGGCCGACGGCACATTTGCTTTCGAAAACGTGCCGGAGGGAGCCTACGCAGTCTCTATCGCGGCACAAAACTTCGCGCAGCCTTTTGAGGGAATCTCGTGGCTTGGCGAAAGCCTCATCACACCCACGATCATGATTGCCTATACGTGGGTGTGGACCGGATTTGCACTGGTCGTGATCGCCGCCGGTTTGGCCGTGCTGCCGCGTGAGCTCTTGGAGGCAGCACGGCTCGATGGCGCCAGTGAGAACCAGGTCCTTCGTCATATCACCGTGCCGCTCCTCGCCCCCGTTCTAACGGCGGTGTTCGTCACTATGCTCATCAACGTTCTCAAGGTTTTCGACGTGGTCCTCGCCATCGCGCCCGGCTCGGTTCAAGACGACGCAAACGTCATTGCCCTGGCAATGTGGCGCACCGCTTTTGGCGGCAAGAACGACTTTGGGCTTGCTTCCGCTATCGCCGTCTTGTTGCTCGTGCTCGTTTTGCCTTCGCTCTTCTTGAACATGCGGCGCTTTAGGCGCGAAGCATGAGCACCCCTGGCATCTCACTTGATGACCGATTGGGGCCGCTTCGCACTCCCTTACCCGCGGCGCTTCTCCGTTCGGTCGCCAAGGCTCCGATAAACGCTCTCCTAGCCGCGGTGGCCCTCCTATGGCTGCTTCCGACCCTTGGTCTCTTTCTGACGTCCCTTTTGTCCCCCGTTGAGATCAGCCGAGGAGGATGGTGGCGAGTTTTCTCCCGGCCGGCGCTATTGACGATCGAGAACTACAAGGACATTCTCGCCAATGAAGCGATCACCTCGGCGCTCACCACCACCCTATGGGTGTCCGTCGGGGCCACTGCAGCAACTCTTCTTCTCGCCGCCTTTACGGCTTACGCCTTAGCCTGGCTCGAGTTTCCGGGCCGCGATTGGCTCTTCCTC
>JALZIO010000307.1 GCA_030860245.1 Actinomycetota bacterium
CAACCCGAGGAGGTCAACCGCCTTGTCGTGGATTGGCCGTCGGCGTCTCTCAAGTCGATGACACTTATCGACACCCCGGGGATAGCTTCGGTTTCGGTCGATGTTGCGAAAAGGGCCCATGCCTTCTTGGTCGGGGAGGACGATGAGCCCACGGCGAGCGATGCAGTCCTCTATCTTATGCGACATCTGCACTCGTCGGACGTGTCGTTCCTCGAGACCTTTCGCGACCAGCAGGAGTCGCAGTCCACCCCTATCAACGCGATCGGGATCCTGTCGAGGGCAGATGAGGTCGGCGTCGGAAAGCTCGAGGCAATGTCCACAGCGGAGCGAATTGCTGCGCGCTATCGCACCCACCCTGAGGTGCGTCGCTTATGTCAAACGGTCCTGCCCGTGTCCGGGCTGATCGCGCAGGCCGGAGTCACGCTGCGAGAGGAGCAGTTCGGGGCCCTCGCCCGCATCGCCACTTCACCCGCCGAGAACGAACGGGCCCTTGTCCTATCGACCGATCGCTTCCTCGCCGGGGCGGGGGGAATCGAACTCGATACCGAAACTCGGGAACGTCTCCTGCGGGATTTCGGTCTGTTCGGAATCCGCGTGGCCGTAGCTTTAATTCGTGAGGGTAAGGTGACCACGGCTGCGAAACTTTCCACCGTGCTGGTGCAGCTAAGTGGGCTGCCCCGACTTCGGACAGTGCTCACCTCGCAGTTCGCTGCGCGCCGAGATGTGCTCAAGGCCCGAGCTGTGCTTCTAGCCCTCAGTTCGATCATTCGGGATGGTGGGTTGGAAGACGTGAGGAGCGTCTCCACCGAACTCGAAAAGATCGAAGCGGGGGCACACGAGTTTGCGGAGATCGCTTTGTTGAACTCTTTGCGGGCTGGCTCGGTCGTGTTGCCCGAAGACATGCGCGATGAAGCGGAACGTCTTCTTGGGGCGAGAGGAGCCGATCTTCATTCCAGAGCGGGGGTTCCAGCCGATGCTGGGCCAGGCGAGTTGGATGCAGAGCTTCGGGCAACGATCACTCGCTGGCAGGTGAGAGCCGAAAACCCGCTGGCGTCCAAGGACGCCGTGACCGCGGCGCGTGTCCTCGTGCGCACCGCCGAAGGGCTGTTCGCCGCTAGCTTGATTGTGCAGGACTAAGCACCTACGAGCGTCCCCATTTAGCATGGCGTACTCCCCTAACTCAGAGGTTCGCCGAATCAAGTCGTCCTGAACTGCCCAGGCTCCTGTGCCGGTCCACTTTAGATGGAAGCCCCGGCATCCGGGCCCGTTAGTCCAAATGGGTGCCGGCAGCACTCTGGGCAGGAGACCTGCAAGTGCGCCGACTTCCGGTTCAACCGGGCCGGGCTCCCGCACGCCCGTGGTCGATTTCGAACGATGCAAGTGTCGATACGGGCGCGCCGGGTGTCCTTACGTCCGACACCACCCGATAGTCGCTTCGCATCCTGGTTCGATCGACGTCGCAAACGACGTAGCCGTGTGACCCTCCATCGAAGAATTGTGTGTGCGGGTTGTCCGCGCGGGCGATCTCGACGGCAAGGCGCAATGGAGGGGGCATCTCGGATGAGACTGACGGGCCCACGAGCTCGGTGCCAACCACGTGAGACGTCTCGTCTTCGAAATTCGTCACCAGATCGTTGACCCAGCTCGAGTGGACGTCTCCGGTTATGACAACCGGGTTTGACGGTTTCCGGCGCGCCATGAAGCCCAACAAACGAGCACGGGCGGCGGCGTAACCGTCCCAGGCGTCCATGTTGAACAGCGCACCGCTCCCTTCACCCGCCTTGAACTGGCCAAGCATTGTCTGCTGACCAATGACGTTCCACCGAGCGGGCGACTTGTCCAAGTTTCCCAGCAGCCAACGCTCCTGGGCTGGTCCGGTCATCGTCTGTGACTCGGACAGCGCTTCCGCGCAGCGGGGCTGGATGGCGCCCCCACAGGGCTGATCGCTCCGATACTGACGGGTGTCGAGCATGCTGATCTGCACGAGGTCTCCGAATTGCGCCTGCCGGTAGATACGCATGTCCGGGCCGCGCGGCAGAGACGAACGTCGCAGTGGCATGTGTTCGTAATAGGCGCGGTACGCGGCAGCGCGCCGCGTCAAGAAGCCTTCGGGCCCCTGAGCATCCTGGGCAGCTGCAGCGGCATAGTCGTTGGCCACCTCGTGGTCATCCCATGTCACCATCCAAGGGAAGTTCGCATGCGCCCGCTGAAGATGAGGATCGCTTCGATAGAGCGCATGCCGGTTGCGGTAACCATGAAGGTCCGTCACTGCAGACCCTTCGTGTTTGCGAACGGTATCTCCTGAGCGTACGCCGTACTCGTAGATGTAGTCACCCAGGTGAACGACGAGATCGACGTCCTCGTCCGCCATATGCTCATAGGCGGTGTAAAGACCGGTCTGATAGTCCTGACACGATGCGAACGCAAGTCGAAAGCGGTCGAGCCTCGCGCCGGCGGTAGGCGCGGTTCGGGTGCGGCCCACGGGGCTCAAATGCTTACCAAAGCGAAAGCGGTACCAGTACCATGCCCCCGGTCGCAGACCATCGAGCGTGACATGCACAGAGTGCGCATAACCAGGGCTCGCGACCTTCGTGCCGCGCGCAACGACCTTGGCTAACCCGTCGTCTTCGGCGATCTCCCACTCGACCTCCAAGTCCCTTGGAGGCATCCCGCCTTCGTTCAGAGGCTCGAGTGCAAGCCGCGTCCACAGCACGACTCCTCCCGGGCGCGGGTCTCCGGAAGCGACCCCGAGGGTGAAGGGCGAATCCGTGTCGGGCGGATCCGGCTTTGGCGAACCCCGGCCGGCCGACTCGAGGGGACGGGTCCCATTGTCCGACCCGGACTCGCATGCCAGCGCGAGGCCCCCAAGGGCGACCGCCCCGGCGAGAAAACGACGCCGCGCCACGGGCGCGTTCCCCCGGCCTCCTTCCTGAGCGGACAACGCCACCTCCTATTGACGTTTGCAGAGCCGTTTGCCCGAACAGCCTAGGGGGGTAGAGACACATTCCAGGAACCGTGCAGTGGACGATCGAGGGAGGGTGAACTATGGAAATACCCAAGGAGCAGGTCCTGCAGTTCCTACAGGAGCGTGGAGACACAGACCAGGCTGCCCAGGCGGAGCAGGAGCTTCCTGAGCAGGTCAACACCGAGCAGGATTCCGGTCTGCTCTCGAAGTTTGGCATCGACCCCCAGGAATTGATGTCGAAGTTCGGCGGGGGGCTAAGCATCTAGCCTGCACACGGGCACAGTCACCTTGCGCGACCAGTCGTAGAAGTGGGGCCGATCCATTTTATCTCCCCGATTGACAACTTTTGGGCTAAGGACTCGTTGAATAGGGGAATGGGGTGCTCGATCAGCGAGCCCCAGATCGGTCGTGAATCACAGAGCATTAGGGGGAGATGTGAAGAAGATTGCAACTGCTTTGAGCGCAATAGCTTTGATTGCATTTGCAGCTCCAGCGGCTTACGCCGCACCAATTTGTCAGGGGTTGACGTCGACGATTGTTGGCACATCCGCAGGTGAAACGATAGCGGGCACGCCGGGCAACGACGTTATCTACGCAGGCGGGGGAAACGACACGGTCAATGCCGGAGCCGGCGACGACACGATCTGCGGAAACGACGGAGACGACATCCTCAACGGCAGCAACGGGCGGGATCGAATCGCCGGGAGTGCCGGGGATGACACCCTCGATGGGGGGCTAGGGTTCGACCATCTCCTCGGTGGAAACGACAACGACTCAGGAACCGGCGGGGACGGCAACGACGTGTACAAGGGTGGTTCCGGAGATGATGACTTCAACGGCGGCTTGGGTTCCGACACGCTCTACGGCCTGTCGGGAAACGACACCATCGGATCGACCTCCGGTTCAAGCGACGGATCACCCGACCGCATCTTCGGCGGAATCGGCAACGACATCATCAACGCTCTGGATGGTTCGCAGGACC
>JALZIO010000317.1 GCA_030860245.1 Actinomycetota bacterium
GCCTAGCGGTGAGCGACGGGGGCGCCTCGTCCGGGAACAGCTCTTCGCGGACCCTCCGCAGCGCTTCGATCGCCTGCCGGACCTGCTCTTCGGTGTTGGCTGCGGTGACCGTGAAGCGCAGCGCACCGCGGTCGATAGGCACCGCGGGAAACAGGGCAGGCGTGATCAGGATGCCGTGCTCCCACAAGATATTGCAGGCCTTGACGACGTCGGATACGTCGCCGATCCTAACGCTAACAATCGGAAATAGCTCGTTATTATCCACGGCGAAACCCGAAGCGCGAGCTCCCGCGACCAGCTGCCGGGTCAGGGTCAGCAGGCGCCGTCGTATGGCCGATCCCTCACCGTCTTGAGAAACCTTCAGTCCCGCCATGGCGCTTGCCAGGCTCGCCGTGGGACAAGGCCCGGAGAAGACCATGGTCGAAGCCATGGACAACTGTCGCTTCTCGGCTTCATCCGCGCAGGTAACAAAGGCGACCATCGAGGAGAACGCCTTCGACATACCGCCGACGTACACGATGTCGTCGCCGTAGCGCAGACCGAAGTATCGTACGATGCCGTTGCCCTGATCTCCGTAGGGGTTGTCCGGCGTGGGGTTCTCACCGATGACGCCAAAACCATGAGCATCATCAACGTACACCCGGGCGCCGTGCTTGCGCGCCAGGCGCACGAACTCTGGCAGCGGAGGATACGCCCCGGACATCGAGTAGACACCGTCTATAGCTATAATCTTCCGGGATCGCTCCCGATGGAGCACCAACTGCCGCTCCAGATCTTTAGAATCGTTTTGATCGAACCAATTCACAGCGGTACCCCGGGCACCGGCGAGCTGGGCCGCTTCCTGCATGGAATTGTGGGCGAACCGATCCAGGAGGATCACACCGTCACTGCTTGCGAGGACAGGCAGTACGCCGCTGTGAAGCAGGGTGACGGTCGGGAACATCAAGACGTGCGGGGCCCCGATAAACCTTCCGATCTCCTGCTCCAGGTCCTCGTAGATCTGAGGTGAGGCCACGGCCCGAGTCCAGCTCGGATGCACGCCCCAACGCTTTATAGCATCGGGGATCGATGCCAAAACCACGGGGTGCAGATCCAAGCCGAGGTAGTTCGCGGACGCGAAATCGGAGTACCAGTGCCCGTCGATTTTGATGTTCCGGCCGTCCTGCTCGCTCACGACGACGCCGAGCTGAGGGATTTGCTGGACTATCCGGTTCTGCAGCCCGGCGATCCCAGCGGGCGCTGACGAATTCCATGCCTCGTCCTGGGAGGCTTTGCGCACCACATCGCAGACATCTCCCACCGTCCGCAGCTCGGCGATGATCCAGTCGCCCAATCTGACCTCGAAGGCCATCTCTACCTCGATCGACAGCTCGGCGACGGCCAGCGAATCGAGCCCCAGGTCCTGTTGCAGGGAATCATCGAGTCGCACAGGCTCCGAGCGTCCCCTTCGCCGAACGAAGTCTCGAACGACGGAGAGAACGCGATTGGGTTCGCCGAGACCCGTCACCGGTGTGGCCGGTCTCACGGTCTCCGACGCAGTATCCTGCTCGTCCACACCGGCCGGTAACACGTCCGTCGCCACAACCGCCAGGGTACCGTCCGAATAGGCGGCTCGGGTCGCCCGTCGCTGGATCTTGCCGCTCGAAGTCTTGGGAATGCTTCCGGTTCTGATCAGAACAACGGCGTGGACCTGCAACTCGTGGTGCTCCGCCACCGCGCCACGTATGGATGCGACCACCTCGCCCACGTCTGCGCCTCTTACGTAGCGGCGTTCCAGCTCTTGGACGATCACCAGCTGCTCCCCTGCGTCGGTCTCGACCGAAAACGCCGCGCAACCACCCAGACGCAGAGCTACGTGGCTCTGTTCCACCGTCTGCTCTATGTCTTGCGGGTAATGGTTATGTCCCCGAACAATGATGAGGTCTTTAAGTCGACCCGTTACAAATAGTTCCCCATAGTGTAGAAACCCCAGATCGCCGGTCCGCAGAAAGGGACCCTCGCCCGTGTCTGCTAGGTATGCCCGAAAAGTGTAGTTTGTCTCATCGTCCCGGCCCCAGTACCCTTGGGCCACACTGGGACCCGACACCCAGATCTCTCCTACCCGATCAGGCAGGCACCGGGTCAAAGATTTAGGGTTGACCACGACCACCTTCTGGTCCGCCAGGGCCCGTCCACAACCCACCAGCGTTCGGGCTTCCTTGTCCCCGGCGGACGGTAGGACTACCCGATTGCACTCGAGCTCCGCTCCTTCGACGGAGATCACGACGGGCGGAGCCGTTTTCGGGTTGCCGGAAACGAACAAGGTTGCTTCCGCGAGTCCATAGCCGGGGTAAAACGACTCCCAGCGAAAGCCGCAGGGCGCAAAGGTCTCCGCGAACCGCTTCAGGGTCTCGCTTCGAATGGGTTCGGCGCCGCAGAAAGCCACTTCCCATCTGCTGAGGTCGAGGGTTGCCCGCTCTTCGGGGGTGATCTTGCGGGCACAGAGATCGTAGGCAAAGTTCGGTCCGCCGCCGCTGTCAGCCCCCAGACGGGAGATGGCTTGCAGCCACCCGAGGGGACGTTGCAAAAAGGAAACCGGCGACATGAGCGTGGCCGGGAACCCGCCGTAGAGGGCTTGCAGCACCGCTCCGATCAGCCCCAGGTCGTGGTATGGGGGTAACCAGCTCACCATGTGGCTATCCGGCGTGTGCCCGAGGCCGTGATAGATCACGGCCAGGTTGTGTAGCAGGTTGCCCTGGGTAACCATAACCCCTTTCGGTGCACCCGTGGACCCGGAGGTGTACTGCAATAAAGCCAGTGTGTCGTCGCCTAGCTCGGGTCTGCGCCATTCTCCCGCCGGGTTTTCACCATCGTCGGTGGCCAACCAGTGCAGCGGCTCCCTCTCCGGAGCCTGCGCGAACCGGCGCTCCAGGTTGGACAAGACTTTGGAAGTGGTTAGCGCAACCGTCGCCTTCGAATCTGCCATGATCGCCTGGAGCCGAGGTATAGGCCGGTTGAGACGAGGTGGATAGGTGGGCACGGCGACTACCCCCGCGTACAGGCAGCCGAGGAAAGCAGCGATATATTCTAGACTCGGAGGGTAGAACAAGAGGGCGCGCTCTCCGCTCCCAACTCCCAGGATTTGCAGCCGGGCGGCGACGGCCTGGGCCTGCCGGTCTAGCTTCTCATAATTCACGGAGTTTTCTTCTGCTTCCCCGTCTTCTAGGAAGGTGAAAGCTCGTCGATTAGGTTGATTAGCGACCCTCCAGCGCACGATATCAACAAGGGTCGCGGGCTCAAAACCGGTTCTTGGGAAAGGACTGCGTAGATCGACACCTCTGTCGACCGGGCCGTCTCTCCGCGGAACCGTGATTCCCATTCTGTAAAATCCCCCTCCTACTTACTTGTCCGCAGCTTCACGGGAGTGCATGGAATGCGGCGTCCCTCATGCGATCTTCGCACGGGTTATTGACAGTATACTATGTGAGAGGCATGACTAATTGCGCTTAGCACAGTCCTCTGCACAGACCTCAGTCAAGCGAAGCACTCACGATCCTACTGTGCCCTGGCGCTGCTTGCAGTGACCCGGGAGAGTTAGCTTAGAGGTGCGACCCCCTTGCATCGCAGGTTGACCAGCCAATGAATCAATCGCTTGATCGACCTAGCCAAGGCTGTGGCGGCTGTGTTTCTATTGAATCGTCCTTCAGCGCTCCTTAGCTGCAAGCTCAGCACTCAGAGCAATATCAACGACGCCGAATACGAGTGGGCGTCTCAATTGTGAACTACTTGGGTTTCGTTTCCTTGGGGAAGACCAACTTCTGGACATTCAATATGCTCACGAGCGCATCGATTGATTCTTGCGTCACGTCACCTATCAGCTCGACACGTGCCTCGCTGGTCTCAGACGTTCTAAACTGCAGGACTGTTACGGGAGCAGGCGTGGACTGCTGAATACCGATCGAGCCTCCGACAAGGGTAGGACTAACAGGATCAGACCCAGCCGTTTGTATCTCTTCTGTAGTCTGCTCCCGTACAGGTTGCACGGGAGGCTTCACTTCCGGTAGATCTTCGTCC
>JALZIO010000335.1 GCA_030860245.1 Actinomycetota bacterium
CGCGACCGGGTTGCGCGCGACGAGCTTGGGTTTCATCGACACCAGGTGATCGATGACGCCCCCCGACGCGGCCACCCCGCCCCCTTCGTCCCCCGAGCTCCCGCTCCCGCTACGCCACGACATGCCCTCGCCGAACGAAGGCAGCAGCACGGGCGCGATGAGGGCGGCCGCGACACAGGTCGCCCCCATGCCCCGGGCGATGCCGCCGGTGATCGAAGAAGGCGTCTCTTCCTGGCGGCCGTCGTTCCAGGTCGATACCCACGAACCCCACGAGCGCAGCAGGTAGGAGGATTCAAGCGCCCAGTAGGTGAGCAGCGCCCCGAGCCACATGACTACGAAGAAGAAAGCGCCGATTCGGCTGCCGAACACGAGCGCCGCGGCAAACAAGATCACGCACGGGAGACTCGCGAGCAAGGGCCGGCGCCACACGAACGAGGCGAGCTCGGCGAGGGATGCGGCGCCCCACATTCCGATGACGACAAGGATCATGTATCCGGGGCGCACGGGAACCGGCGCGTAGTCGAGCTGACTCTGTTGCGCCACCCTCCCGAGAGCCAGCGCAATGCCCCCGAGCGCACGGCCGGTCGGGAGCCCGTAGACCACTGAGGGGGACTCGAACACGACGGCGAGGTACCAGAGCAGGGCGGCGGCGGAGACCAGCGCAGTGATGTAGGGGCGGATGCCCCTGGCCCTGGCCGCGATCAGGATGGCCCAGGCCAATGCCATCCCCAGCAGGGCCGGGCCGAAGAAGTCGCCTGCGTCGAAAACCCGGTTGAAGCCGGCCAGGGTGGCGAGCAACAGCCCGGCCAGCCCTAGACGAGCTCTGGCCTCTGAGCCCACGTTGCTTCACCTCCCCTGTGCTGGTTGCCGGAGGAGACGGTCGCCCAGCCGAGCGCCAGCGGCTCACCTGGGCCGACGACAAGCGTGCGAAGGCCGGAACGGGACAGCAGGCGTATGGTTTCCATCGTCGTCTTCTCGCCCTCCCAGCGTGCCTTGGTCGTGCCGCTCCCGTACCGGTGCGCCGGATAGCTCACCACCACGACCTGCCTGAAGCGCCGGCGGGCTCGTGCGCAGACGGCTGCGAGCGAGCCGGAAGGGGTACCGGTCACCACCACGAGGGTGCCCTCGGGACTCCCCCCGGCCTCGAGCGACGCGAGCTTGGCGGGCAGGGGATCGGGTACATCGGGGCGGGCTTGCAACGTCGCCAGCAGATCGAGGCACCGGTGGAGGTTGTCCAGCCCCCGGCCGGGGGGGAGCCCGGGATGGTGTGCTCCGGCGAGCCTCAGGCTGTACCCCGAACGGTGATAGAGCGCGGCGAGGGAGGCGGCGCCTTCAACGGCGCGCTCAAAGCTGCTGTAGGCGCCCTCGTAGGGGCCGGCGCGATCGTCAACCAGGACCGTTGCCCGCGTGTGCCAAGGAGTCTCTTCCTGCCTGATCATGTACTTGTGCCGTTTAGCCGTTGACGCCCAATGAATCTTGCGAAGGTCGTCGCCTTCGACGTATTCGCGCAAGGTGTAGAACTCCTCCCCCTGGGCGCCGGTCGGTTGACGAAGCGCCGAGGAGGCGAGGCTGCGCTGCTCGCCCATGTCGCGCGGCAGTGACAGACGCTCGATGGCGGGGCGGACGAGGAAGCGCGCGGTCCCGGCCGCCTCCGAGCGAACCCCCGCCAGGCCGAAGGGGTCCACGAACGACATCTGCAGGGGGCCGACTGCGTAGAGGCCGCGGCGCGCCGGCTTCACCTCGTACTCCGTCGTCCTGTGACCACCCGCCTCGACGCCCTTGAGGGCGAAACGGGATAGTCCCCCCAGCCCCGAAGGCAGGCGATCTTCGAACAGCATGAGCGGTGCCGGCCCCCTCCCACGATTGACCAGCGTCAACGTCACCGTGACCGGCTGGCCGGGGAGGGCGCGTTCGGGCGTAACCGAGCGCTCGACGCCGATGTCATGACGCCCCAGGCGCACGACTCCGACCGCAACCGCGACCAGGACGACGAGCCCGAAGCCAACCTGCTCGAGGGAGGTTGCGCCGAACACAAGACCCACGACGAAGAGGATGGCGCCGGTGGCGGCTACGAGCCAGCCGCGGGTGGTGGGCACGTCCTGAGGGCTAGGCCTGCTGGCGCGCAGGGATCGGCACGTTGCCGACCAGACCCTCGAGCACATCCTCGGCTCCTCCGCCTCGCATCTGGGCCTCCGGAGAGAGCAGCACGCGGTGGGCGAGAACGGGGATTGTGAGGTCTTTGATGTCGTCAGGTGCCACATAGTCGCGGCCCCGGCTGGCAGCAAGGGCACGAGAGGCTTTGAGCAGGTAGAGGGAGGCGCGCGGGCTGGCCCCGAGATAGACGTCGGGATGATCGCGGGTGGACTCGGTGAGATCGACGATGTATCGCTTGAGGGTCGCGGCGACGTGAGTTTCGCGCGCCATCGCAATCATCCCGACGACCTCGGCGGCATCGGTGACGGGCTCGAGCTCCTCCAGCGGCGCATGGCTGCCGTGTCTTTCGAGCATCTCGAGCTCGGCGCTGCGGCTCGGATACCCCATCGACACTCGCACCATGAAGCGGTCGAGCTGTGATTCCGGGAGCGGGTAGGTCCCCTCATGCTCTATGGGGTTCTGGGTTGCGATAACCATGAAGGGCTCCCGCAGCCTGTAGGTGGTGGTGTCGACCGTGACCTGACGCTCCTCCATTGACTCGAGCAGGGCGGATTGGGTCTTCGGGGAGGCGCGGTTGATCTCGTCGCCCAGGCAGATGTTTGCGAACACCGCACCCGGTTTGAACTCGAACTTTTCCCCCGCCGCGTCCCAGATGTTGACACCGGTGATATCGGTGGGCAGGAGGTCGGGAGTGAACTGGATCCGGCGCCAGGTGCAGTTGATGGATTTGGCGAGCGACTTCGCCAGCATCGTCTTTCCGACGCCGGGAACGTCTTCGAGCAGCAGATGACCCTCGCCGATGAGTGCCACCAGTGCGAGCCGGACCGCTTCCCCTTTGCCCTGCACCGCGCGCTCGACGTTGGCGACAATGCGTTCGAAGGCAGCCTGAAACCCGTCGATATCGCGCCCTGACGAGGCTGTCAATTGAGGCTGTCCCTCCCTGTGGACCGGTGGTATCAGGTTAGCAGCGCCCCGCTCTTTCCCCTGACCGGATCGCTCTGGACCGGACCGTCGCCGGAGGTAGGCTCGGGGCGAAAGGAACGATGTCGACTATTCGGGGAGGATGCGTGGCAGGTTGGGGGGACGACCCGGAGCTCGAGCGCCTGCGAGGCCTGCTCGCCGACGGTTGGGAGGTGGTCGGTGTCACCGAAGATCCCAATGCGGCCGGAGGGCCGGCCGACAAGGTCACCCTGAGCAAAGGGGGCGAGTCGACCTCGTGCAGCTCTGACCACCTGGCATTCCATCGCTACGTGCAGGG
>JALZIO010000016.1 GCA_030860245.1 Actinomycetota bacterium
CGCGACTCATCCTCCCGGGGAAGCAGAATCTCAGCATCGTCATGACATTGCTGCTGGGGCTCGCCGGGTCGATCGTCGGAGGACTCGTTGCCAATGCCCTCGGGACTGGCGACCTCTTCGAGCTCAATTTCTTGGGCTTCATCGTCGCCATCATCGCGGCCGTGGTTCTCGTCGGGATCGGTGCGAAGGCTAGCTCTGCAGGGGGACGCTCTTCCTAGACCTAGATATCGTCCATGACGACCGGGCCACTAGGACACGACTCAATCCGAACGACCCTGGGATTGCTACGGGCATCTTTTCGACGGGTGTCTGCCCTCTTTAGGCCGCGCGCCGTTAGCTCCCTCCGTTCCCTTTGCTGAGGGAGCGCCTGAGGGGATAAGAGGCAGAGCGGAGGGGGCCGTAAAGGATCTGGCGCGGGCTAGCCATGAGGATATCGACGTGACGATCTTCGAGCGCGAACTCCTCCGGTCCCTCGAGACACCCAAAGTTGCTCTGAGCGGCGTGGACGGAGCCGTGGAAAAACTCCTCCAGACCCTTGGATCCCAGCATCCCGCGCTCGATGAGGCTATCGAGGTAGGCGCGGGCGCATAGGCAGGTAATGATGGTTTCCCTTGTCCGACGACGCATGTAGTCGCACATGAACACCCAATCGTCGGCCGGCATGGTGTCGGTGTGGTCCTTGAGGGCAGGATGGGTTTCGGGATCGTATTTCTTGCTCAGGCGCTCGATGGTGCGTACATTGTCCTCACTGAACGTCAGCTTTGCCATTTGTGCTTATCCTCTTGGTCGTTGTTGGCGCAGGCCACTACACTTGAGCGTGTTGGCTTCCCCTAATGGCCCCCTTTCACATGCACTCACCATGCTCACGGAGCCAATTAGGCTCGAAGGTCTGAGGGTGAAAACGCGGTTTGCATAGCGCATAGGACGAACCCACTCGTAATGAGCAGGTCAGGGTTCGGCTCCCCTCCCCGGCTCAGCACCCACTCTGACCTGCGCTTTCTCCTAATTTATCTCTTGAGCCGCAAGGTCACTCCTTTGAAGGTGCCGGGTGGGATGGTGATCAGCGTGCTAGCTGCTGCTGCGGGGGGCCTCACTGCGGGCAGCATCGCCGGTTGCGCCTGCTTCACATGGGTCTGGGCATCTAGTCATCTTCGAACAGTTCGGTGCCATCGCGTTGAACGATTCGACGGTGAGAGCAACCCCGTGCCCGATCTTCACGAACGCTCCGGTTACGGGGTTGAGTCGTCGACAACCGGGCGGCGGATCGATTCGAAACTTATTCAGTGAGCGAAAAGAGGTGATCCGATGGAGTACGGTCAGAGTATAGAGATCGACCTTGCATATGAAGAAGCCGTCCCCAAGGTCAAAGAAGCATTCAAGGAACAGGGGTTCGGCACCCTGACAGAGATCGACGTGCGTAAGAACACTCAAAGAGAAGATCGACCGAGACATCGGGCCCTACATGATCCTCGAGACATGCAACCCACAACTCGCAAGCAGGCCTTGGATGTCGAGCGCGAGATCGGGCTGTTGCTCCCATGCAACGTCGTTGTAAGAGAGCAAGGGGGCAAGACCTTGATCCAGGCTCTCGACCCACATGTCATCGTGTCCGTTCCCGCCCTGGGATGAGATCAAGCCTATCGCCGACGAGGCTGCCGAGCGCATCGGAAAAGCCCTAGCCGTTCTGGAGGCGCTGTGAGCACGAACCTGGAGCAAAAAAGAGATGAAAGAGACCGTCTCAGAACTCCGGGGATCTTGCTCGGCCTGGGCTTCGGTGGCTTTGTCGACGGCATCATTCTTCACCAGGTCCTTCAGTGGCACCACATGCTGACGAGCACAGGTGACCACCCCGCGACCACAGTCAAAGGTCTCGAGGCGAACACCCTCGCTGATGGTCTCTTCCATGGAGCGACGTGGTTGCTTGCCGTCGGTGGACTTTTCCTGCTGTGGAACATCATCCGTCGCTACGATGTCCGAGACTTTGGGCGCTCGCTGTTCGGGTGGACACTAGCTGGCTGGGGGATCTTCAATCTCGTCGAGGGGATCGTCGATCACCACATCCTTGAGATCCATCACGTCAGGCCGGGCCAGAACGAAACTCTTTTCGACATTGGCTTCCTTGTGCTTGGTGCGCTCTTGCTGGTAGTTGGAGTCGCGATGGGTCGTTCCAAGAAAGCCTCGACCCGTTGAGCATGAAGGGCCGGCGTCTTGGATGGGTTTCGATTGCCGAAACGGTGTCCTTTATCGCTCTGCTCGTGGCGATGTTCTCGGGAAGCGAAGCGAGTGTCTCAGTCATTGGGGCGATCCACGGTTTCCTATTCCTCGCCTATGCAGCACTTCTCTGGATAGGCCTTGACGAACTCGGTTGGAGCACCCCCTTCAGCCTCGGTTGCATAGTGACCGGTCCGATTGGAGCCATAGTTGTATTGGAAAGGCTCAGGCGCGAGCGGTCGGTGATGAAATTTTAACGCTGGGTAACAGGCAACGATTGACCTCCCGGTGTCTGGATGTGGGTTCAGCGAGAGATGTCCAAAATCCGGGGCCGTTGCTCAGTTTGGTCAGGGATCGACTCAAGATCGATCCCCGCTGGTTCGTCTCATATATCAAGCCCTACGCGAGAGTAACAGGCCCCTAAGTCCTACGGGTTAGTCCTCCAGCGGGTCCACTAGATGCCCGCCCACCATTCACCCCGGAACCATGGCTCCGCAATCTGGCCGACGCCGGTGCGCTGTCGATCTGCGTAGCGGAGGTTCCGTGGCGTAGCGCCTCATTGGTCGGGGCGGCCGGTATTGCAGGTTCATTCGCCGGCGCCTGGGTGAACCACAGACTCGATCAGACCGATCTGCTGGTGGGCCTCGGGGTTCTGATGATCGCAGCCAAGGGGCCATGCTGCGCAAGCGACGCTCCAACGAAGGCGCGACCGCAGCGAAGCCATGCGAGAACGCGTGCGGGAACGCACGGTGATGGTGATCGCGGTCGGCCTCGAAGTGGGTGCTCACCGGCCTGTTCGGTGTCGGCGGTGGCTTCATCCTGGTTCCGGCCTGGATTCTGGCCGGCTGGCTGAACCGATCTCTGGTTGGAGCCCCGAAACGGGCTCGCCCCGTCCACCAGTTGAGCGCCAACGTCAGCCAATGGCGAGCGCCGCCTGACAATGGTTCCTTATCAGGAGATAAGCACGCCACTTCTGGTCACGATTTGTGCGGCGAATAGGCGGCTTAGTACAACCCATTGAGCGATATAGCTCGTAATAAGCAGGTCAGGGGTTCGGCTCCCCTCCCCGGCTCAGATTCCCCCCTTTCGGGACCTCTCCAAGCCTCCTGTGATTTCGGTGGTGGAAGCGGATACGCCACCCGGGCCGGAGCCGACAGGGCAAGCTCCGAAAGCCACCAGGAGGCAGAGATAACTTTCCCGTCGATAAGGCGTTGTTAGTTGACATCGTGACCAGGTCAACATGTTGACCAGGTCAACCAGGGAGGATGGATGAACGCAATGAAGTAGCAAACACGTCGTTGGGTCGGTCGTTGCTTGTGGGTTCAGATGCTTGTGGAGCGGGCCTGCTGCCTGGCCTAACTGACCTGGAATTGGTGGGTAGCAACAGCCGCCCGACAACGAAGTGCGGTCGTCGTTCGATCGTCGATCCATCGCGCATGGCTACGACTATTCGCGGACATCAGAGGGGAGTGAGGGATGAACAGAAGACCAGCTATTCGGTCGGTATTAACTTTCTGTTTAGTGGGAGGGACGCTTACGCTGGCAGCGCCTGCACAGGCGGCGACACAGTATTGCTTCGGCAGACGGGCGACGATAGTTGGCACCAGTGGGCCGGATCGCCTAGGAGGTTCTCCGTACAGGACCGATGTGATTGTTGGCTTGGGCGGAAACGATTGGATCAGTGGCGGCAACGATTATCCGGAGAACGGTGACCCCCCCGATTACATATGCGCAGGGCCGGGAGCTGACTATGTCCTTGGTGGACCCGGAGCGGACCACATGCTGGGTGGGGATGGCCCCGATGAGTTAGAGGGGTCCTTCGGCGGCGATTACATCGACGGCAATGTCGGGGATGACAAGGTATATGACGTCGACTCTGAATACGAATCTGTAGCCGACACTCTCAAAGGATCACAGGGCGACGACGTCGTTTACGGTGATTACGGCGCAGATATCTTGTATGGCGGGGATGGCGCGGACAGTCTGACGGTGGGGTCGTGCGTTCATCAGCAAAGGCTCTACGGTGGGCCCGGCAACGACCGCTTGGAAGCGTGGATGTTCAGCTATGAAGGCAGCAGCTGCGGCGACTCGATAGTTACTGACCGAGTGCAGGGAGACGGTGGATTTGACACTGCGATAGTGAATCGCACGGACCGGGTGTTCACAGTCGAGAAACGCGTCAATCGTTGAAGCGAAGGAGCAACATTCCTGCCCATGGAGATCAATGGAGAGCGGGAGTGATCATTCCCTCGATGAAACTAGATCAGCCGACTGCAGATATGAGAAGGCGAAGGACATGACCAAGAAATCAGCTGCACGCGCACTAGTAGCTCTATTGTTGATAGGGGGTACGATAGCGACAGCGGTTCCATCACAAGCAGCGGTCATGTGCCTGGGCCGGCGCGCAACGAAGGTCGGAACAAGCGCTAACAACACAATGTTCGGCACTCAGAACGCAGACGTGATCAACGGGCTAGGGGGCAGGGATCGTATTTATGGCTTAGGTGGCAACGACACGATCTGTGGTGGCGCTGGCAGTGACATAGAGATTTACGGCGACGAAGGTGCCGACTACATTACAGGGGACGACGGTGATGACTACGTCTACGGCGGGCCCGGTGCCGACAGGGTTAACGGTAAGGTCGGCAATGACTCCGTGTCTGGTGGCGCGCATAACGACACGGTGCACGGTGGGGCGGACCAGGATCGCCTTTTCGGGGATGAGGGCGCTGATTACGTTTATGGTGATCTAGGGAACGATGCCCTCCACGAATCAGAGTACTTCGATGCTCGTATGACTTGGACCGATAATCTTTTCGGCGGCGGTGGCGACGACGACATTTTTAGCGAGAACCAGTTCTCGGACGAAACCATTGTGGACCCAGACAACGTCTACGGTGGCAGCGAGGGCATAGAGGATTTCTGCAGTGCTGATCCCGAAGACCTCGTAGCCGAATGCGAGCGCGTGAACCGCTACTAGGAGCAGGGGAGTCAACGACTAGCGAGAAGGAGATGGTGGTCGTGACCTGGCAGGCGATGTCCACACCTCCGCCGGGCGCGGATAGATAGTGTGGCGTTTGGAGCCAGTTCTCCGTATAAAGAAGGTGGGGGTTGCGCTCCCTCTACCTCAAGGTGCCACCTCGGAGTTAGGTTGGAGGGTGCGGTGAATCACCTTATCTAGCCGAATAGTACGGGTGCTACTCACGCTGACGCGGTACCAACCCGTAGGGACTTGCGCGGCGAACCCGAGCCACCTCGGAGCAGTCACTTGGTGTCGGGACAAGCCATGGCTAGTCGCCCCAACCGGGCGGCGGTTCGCGCCGTTCCGGCTCGACCTGCCAGAAGCGAAGCAGGAGGTACCCGCAGGGTTATCTCACCCTCGTCCGGGTCGATCATCATCGTCCACCCTCAACTGCAACGAGTTGCTTGGTCACTATTGGCCCTTGCCTATCGGCGAGCGTCGAAGCGTGCGAATGGCGGCTCGACATCAGTGGAGTTCAGTAGTCCGTAGGTTGCGGGCTTCCGGTAGGCGTTGCCCCAAGTTTCGCTGTCTCTGTAGGTCCTGAGCCGATCCAGATCGAAGTCTGCAAGAAAGATCCCTTCCTCCGCACCCGCCTCAACGACGAGTGGATCGAGCGGCCGTCCATCCTGGTCAAAGGCCATGGCGTCAAACGCCACCGAATGCCCGTTGCATTGAGGCGCCGGGTAGTTCGCCATGGCAACTCCCACCATGTTCTCGTAGGCGCGGGCACGAAACTGCCCGATTCGCGAGTCCTCCAGTTCGCACGAGTTGGGAGTCAGGATGATCTCGGCCCCCTTTAACATTAGGATCCGGGCGCTTTCGGGGAACTCGCGGTCATAGCAGATCATGGCTCCGATCTTCACTTTGCCGGATCGTGTATCGAGATCGCAGACGTAGAAGTCGTCGCCGGGAGTGCAGGCGGCTTCCATACTGAAGTCGCACGTATGCACCTTTGCATACGTCATGACCGTGTTCCCACTGCGATCGATTACGGACACCGAGTTCCTTGGAGAGCCCGGCCACCGCTCGAGATACGTGAGTGCAATAGCCATGTTCAGCTCCTGCGCCAGGCGCCGGAAATGCGTTACGAACGCGCCGTCCCTGGCGGTCTCCCTCCCTTGCCACTCCTCCCTCTTGGCCGCTTCGACAGGGCAGGAGGTGTAACCGATGCTCCACATCTCGGGGAAGAGGGCAATGTCGGCGTCCATCGCGGCAGCGCGACGGCAGGCCCTTTCGCCTTTCCTCAAGTTTGCTTCGATGTCGGTCCCGTGGGCGACAAGTTGAAGCAGGGCTATCCGAAGTGCCATGAGTCCCAGGATAGTTGCTGCGTGGTTTCGATCAAATCATCAAGCCAGCTCGCACAACGTGCTCGTCAGGTCTACGGGGCCACGTGCAGCCCCTGAGGTATCTAGGCGACGCCCGCGGTCGGGGGCTTCATCAGATCGCGCGCCGCCTGGCGAGCTGCGCCTGCCGCTGCACCAACGAGCCCTATCCATAGCGCCTTCTTCAACAGCGGCACATCTGCGTCAACCTGTGGGGGATCCTCGCGCGTCGCCAGGCGCCACAGAGTCGTCAGCGCGCTGTTGGCGAGCTTCACCGCAAGCACTCCCGCCAGCGTCGCCCCTATGGTTTGGGCGAGCGTTGGCTTTTGCGGGATGGCTCCATCGGGCTGAACCATCTTCTTCTTGGCCATTGTCCTTTCCTTTCCCCTGCCTATTCGTTTACGTCCGCTAACTCTCGTTGCATGCCGACTATGTCATCGAGCTCCTGTCCTCCATCGGCCGGCCCTATGGCAATGATGCGATCACCCGGGGCGAACGCAAAGGTCGGTTTAGGTCTGTAGGTCCACCATCGCCCTCTTTGCACGGCGAGAACGTACATACCCGTTTCGGTCTCCAGCCTTAGCTCCCGGATCGACTTTCCATCGGCCTGGGAGCCGATCCCAACGATGGTCTCGTGACCGAACTCATCCGACTCGACCAGGGCCGCTGCGATCACGGGATGGAGCTCCTCTCCCTTTTCGACTAATCGCGTCATTTCCCGTGCGGAATCGAAGATCATCTCGGTTGCGTTACCGAGCCGGATGAGCCCTCGAAGATGATCGATGTTGCGCGCCTCCTGTGCGGCGCGTAGTACCCAGGATTCGAGCTCATCATGCAGCGCATCGGAGCGGGCCTCGAGGTTCGCCACCTCTGAGGCGAGCGCACGATCGTTGAACAGCAAAGCCGAGTAGGCAAGGCCAACAGCCACCTCGGCGGAGTTCTTCATCTCGACGAGGAGATCGACAGCGCGATCCAGATCGGACAGCGCTATCTCAGGCTGTGGCGGGGGCTCCGGGAGTGAAGGTGCGCCCACCAATTCCCGCGCAAGCAAGACGCCGTCCTCGGGCCCGCGCACCAATAGGGCGTCGCCCTCGGCAATGACGTAGTCGGCTCGAGGGTCGAGATCCCATTCACCTCCCCGGCGGATCGCTATGACCCAGATGCCGATTTGAACCGGAAGCGCGAGATCACGCAGCGTCTGCTGAACCGCGGGCGAGCCTTCAGCGACCTTGATTCGGGAAACGACTTCATCCGCATAGCGCAGATCTTTTCTGAGGTCGTCGACTATGCCGATGTCCGATGCAACTATCCGAGCGATGTCCTCTGCTGCGTCCGCAATCTTTTCCACTGCCGAGGCGACCTCGAGCACGCCGGCCATATGTTCGGCGTCCTCGGGGCTCCGTGCGGCAAGCATCGTAATCTTCCTTAGCTCGTGCAGCTGCTCGAACATGCGTTCTTCGAGCCGTCCGACCTCGCGAGCCAGATCGGTGTCGGCGAAAAAGACCGCTGCATAGGCGAGATCGACCATCAACTCGGACTCGTCTTTGATCTCGGACAGGAGCCCCTTGACGGTATTGCGCCCATCTCTCAAAGTTCCATCTCTCCCTCGCGAAGCTTCCCGAGAAGGCGGTATCTCCTCTGGCGTGCTCTCATCTCAGGCTACTCCGAAGACGACCAGGGCCAGAACTAGGCAGATGGCGCCCAGCAGGTCCATACCGCTCGTCACCAAGGGGATCGTCTGATTGTCGGGATCGAGATGTAAACGGTAGGTTGCCGCTGCCGCGTAGTAGCCGATCAGGGCGGCAACTGCCGTCGCGAGGAGCCCCCCGAACATCACCAGGCCAAGGAAGCGCAATGCCCCTGGATAGGCTTGGTTCAAGAGCTCCGCCAGGACGAGAGTTGCGCTCGAAATGAGGGCGTAGACGGTCACCCCCAGCACAAACAGAACCGAGGCATCCATCAGGACGATGGCATCCGGGCGAGCGCTGGCCGAAACGACTCCGAGGTGGAGCTTGGATCCGAGGCGAGCTGCGAGGATGCCTCCCAGCGCCCCCGTTATCTCGAGGAAGCCGGGGACGACGATCGTGATTGCCGGCCACTTTTCGAAGATGTCTTCGGCGCGCGGTTGCACCACGGCCCCCGCAAGGACGTCCAGGATTATGGCCACGCATAGGACCGGGAAGCTCTCCCGGACGAGGCGGCGGGCGACGTCGTTCCCGGTCGTGTACCCGTGAGCCAGGGAGGCGCATCCTGCTGCGAGCGCCACTCCTCCGAGAATCGGAGTAACCAAGCCCCGTCCGGCCAGGTAGGTGGCAAGCAATAGGCATGGCAGGGTGACGACATCGCCCATGGCGGTGATAAGTGGGGCGCCCACCGAATCGAGATCCCATCCTCTGCGGAAACTCTCCACCGACAGATAGACCGTCAAGGCCAGGACGATCGCCGAGGAAAGGACCCCTCCTACCAAAGCAATCACCACGAAGTCCCACAACGACACCGTGGCGATCCCCAGCAGGCCGGCGATAGCCCGGGCCATCACACCCATGACCGCGGAGGTTGCCAGGGTGAGCAGTGCTGCCGCGTAGACGTTCTGATAGAGGATCCCCTGCCTGTCCCGGCTCACCTCGAAGAGTCCGGTGTGGACCGAGGTGCCGAGCCGGGCGGCCAGCGCCCCGAAGATGTTCCCCCGCATCCCTATCGACACCGGTATGAGCACGAACAGACCTCTGATGGCCTCCATCCGGCCGCTCATCCCCGCCAGTGTCAGACCTGCGATCAACGAGGTCGTGGCGGCAACCGATACGGCCACGAATCCCTGACGGACCGTTTTCCGCTCGGAGATGAAGTAATCGACCACCTGCTTGGCTGGATCCACCACTCGATGGGCGGTTCGTTTGGCAGCCGATCCCGAAGATTGCTTTAGTGCCGCCTTCACCCGGCCGAAGAAAAAGAACGGCAGGGTTCGCCGGGTCCTGGGTTTTTTCCCGTCAGGTGTCATCGGCCGGTGCAACTCCAAGCCACAGGCTTTCGTTGAAACGAATAGTGGGTGAACGTGAAGAGGGCGCCACCCCACTGGGCGTCGGGCGAGGGCGTAGAGAGGAACGCCGGACCGTCACGAAAGGAGGCTCCGGATGGGAAACCAGGCAGCGATTCGTGGATCACGGACCCAGGCTCTTCCCAGGGCATCGCAGAAATTCCCCGAAGGCCGGGTATGCGAAAGCCCAGGGTGCGAGACAAGGCTGTCCACCTACAACCGGCGAGAACGCTGTTGGGCTCACGCCGAAATGAAAATTCCCCGATTGCGAGGGCGTAAGCCGGTAGCAGAGAACAACTAGATCTCCGGCCCTCTTTTCGACTTTCATGCGCGCCGGGCCCGGGGACCAGCGGATATCCTGAGCCGGTTCCAGATCACTGTCCTTTCCTCGAAGGGGGCCGGGTTGCGCGCACGTTCAGGGACCATCCTCGTCCTCATACTCGCCTCCATCTGCATTTTCGCTGCGACTGCTGCGACCGCCACCGCCGGCCAGGGGCTCACCCTCGCGCAGGAGCCCGCCGGTCAGGACGATGAAGCAGGAGGCCAAGAGGGCGGGAACGGCAATGATAGTGCCGCCGAATCGGGTGCTTCGGAGGAGGAGACCGAGAGCTCAACCGAGACCACAGGCCCTCCCTGGACGTTGTTCATGGCCTATATCTCGTTGGCGCTGCTGCTGCTGCTGCTTCTTGCGATCGCCCGCTGGTACTACCATTTCGTAGTGACCCGGCGCAGAAGCGAAGTCTGAACCGGTGAAGCCGGCCTCCACCGGCCCCTGCTCGCGCGGCCACGGCTGGGCTCCGACCCGGTCGACGAGGTTGGGGTGACCAGGGGGAAGCCGACCCTGATCGAGCCCCGCATCGCCGTTGCGGTTGCCCGCCGTCTGGCCGGCGAAGAAGAGCTGGGGGATTCACCTGCGATCCAGGCTCTGATCTCAGACCTTCAGGTCGCGGTCCCCCGCTCGGAGGACCTGGTTGCGCATGCCAGTGGCATCCCGAGGCCGGCTCCCGTGCGATGGGCGGTCGTGGACAGGGCAACCTGGGCCGAGGCCAACATCACGGGCATGAGCTCCATGCTCGAGCCTCTCGCAGACAAGGTCGGGAAGCGGCTGCAGACCATGCCGGTTCAGGCCCGCCTTGCTCAACGGGTGCTGGTGTCCGCCGAGATGGGGGCGCTGTTGGGGTACGTGTCGCGGAGGGTGTTGGGGCAGTACGACGTGCTGACCTCAGATGAGGCAGAGGGATCGGGGCTCCGTCCCCGCCGCCGTCCGCCCCGGCGCCTCGCTCCCGGAACCGTCTTGTATTTCCTAGGAACGAACATGATCCAGATCAGCCGGCGGTACGGCTTCGTCGACGAGGACTTCTCCTTGTGGGTTGCTCTGCACGAGGTGACTCACCGCTTCCAGTTCGCCGGGGTGCCATGGCTGCCGGAGCGATTCTTCGGGCTCATTAGGGGCTACTTCGATTCTCTGGATCTCGATGCCGGGAGCCTGTCCGAGCGCTTCAGAGGCGGGATTCGGCGCTTCTCGGACAGGTCGGTGCCGCCCGAAGAGCGGAATCCCGTGTACCTCCTGGCCTCACCCGAGCAACGGGGGATGCTCGATGAGATCCAGGCGCTGATGGCGGTGGTAGAGGGCCACGGGAACTACATCATGGATACGGTCGGGAGCAGCGTGATCCCGACTTTTCCGCGCATGCGCGAGCTGTTCGAACGAAGGCGTGAGCGGACCAACCCCCTCCAGCGGATCGTCGGTCATCTGATCGGGCTCGAGATGAAGCTCAAGCAATATGAGTTGGGTCAACGGTTCTGCGTGGAAGTGGCGCGCCGGGGCGGAGACGAGGCCCTGGCCCTCCTGTGGTCCGCACCCGAGAGCTTTCCCAAGCTTGCAGAGCTGCGGGAGCCCGAGCTATGGCTGAGACGCGTCGCTTAGGGGGGCCCGGTTATGCCCTCGTGGAACGGGTCAAGAGGACTATCGAGCACAACCGCCTGGTGGAACGCGGAGACACCGTCCTCGTGGGGGTTTCGGGCGGGCCCGACTCGACCTGCCTGTTCGACGTCCTGGCCCGGCTGGCCGACAGCTTCGACCTTTCGCTAGCGGTTGGGCATGTCGACCACGGGTTGTCTGTCGATTCGGCCGAGGTGGCGTCGCGGGTCGCCTCGGAGGCGGCTGAGGACGGCTTCGAGGCACACATGGTGCGAGCGCCGGATCTCGCCGGTCCCAACCTGCAGGAACGCGCGCGTAGATTCCGTCTGGGCTTCCTGGCAACGGTCGCCGAACGGATAGGCGCAGGGCGAATTGCGACCGGCCACACACTCGACGACCGGGTCGAGAC
>JALZIO010000034.1 GCA_030860245.1 Actinomycetota bacterium
GGCCCTGGGTCACGCTCAAGCTGGCCCTGAGCCTCGACGGGCGCCTGGCGGCGCCCGATGGTTCCGCCAGGTGGATAACCGGCCGGGGGGCGCGCGGTGAGGTCCATGCGCGCCGCCGGGCGTCCGACGCCGTAATGGTGGGGGCCGGGACCGTTCTTGCCGACGACCCCTCGCTCCAGGTGAACGACGTAACCCCGACGCGGCAACCGGCAACGCTCGTGGTCGATGCGGCCGGGCGTGTCGCGGTGGGTGCACGGGTGTTCGCGAACCATGATGTCGTGATGGCGACAACCGAATCGGCACCGCCCGCCGTCCGGGAGGGATGGGCCGAGGCCGGGGCCGAGGTGCTCGTGCTGTCCGGGTCCGAAGGGGGGGTGGACCTGGCCGCCCTGCTCGACGCCCTGGGAGGGGGCCATGGGGCGCGCCGGGACTGGGTCGAGCTGCTCTGCGAGGGAGGTGCGGCGCTGGCGACGTCTCTTCTGTCACTGGGACTGGTGAATCGGCTCAGTCTCCACCATGGGCCTGTGATGCTCGGGGCGGGGGGCCCTGCGGTCGGGCCGATTGGAGTCGGCTCGATGTCCGAGGCCCTACGCTGGAGCTGCGAGGGGGTAAGGCGCATCGGTGACGACATAATCGCCACCTACCGTCCGTCCGGCTGACCGTTCCAGGCGGCTGGGGCCGAGAAGCGGCAAGGAGAGGGATGTTCACAGGCATCGTCCAACCCGGGGTGTTGAGCAGCGCCCGCCGGCGCAAAGAGGTTCTGGGTCTCCGCGTCGGCTCACGCCCGGTTGCGAGGGAGCTCCGGGTGGGTGATTCGGTTGCGGTCAACGGCGTGTGCTTGACGGCCAGGGAAGTGGGGAGGCGCACCTTCTCTGTGGACGTGACGAACGAAACCGTCACACGCTCCACTCTGGGCGGGTTGCGGCCGGGGCAAGCGGTGAATCTCGAGCTCCCCCTTCGGGTAAGCGATCGCCTCGGAGGTCACATCGTCCAGGGCCACGTCGATGGGACGGCAACTATGGCTCGGATTACCTCCGATGGCGCTTCACGCCGCATGTGGTTCGAGGTTGACCCGGCCCTCCGGCGATACCTCATCCCCAAAGGTTCGGTCGCCGTTGACGGAGTATCGCTCACGGTTGTCTCGGCCGAGAAGAGCAGCTTCGAAGTGATGCTAATTCCGCACACTCTGGAGGAGACCACGCTGGGGCACCTCCAAAGTGGAGACAGCGTGAACGTCGAGGTCGACATGATGGCGAAGTACGCTGAACGTCTGATGTCGGCTCAGACTGAAAAGGACAGCAGCGGTGCCATTTGACAAGATAGAGGACGCGATCGCGCATATCGGCGAAGGCCGCATGATTATCGTGGTCGACGACGCCGATCGCGAGAACGAAGGCGATCTCATCTTCGCGGCGGAAAAGGTCACCGGTCAGCACATCGCCTTCATGGTTCGCCACACCTCCGGCCTCATAACCGTTCCGATGGAAGCAGAACGCCTCGAAGAGCTTCATCTGCCACCCATGGCGTCACACAACACCGAGTTCATGGGGACCGCCTTCACCATCAGCGTCGACGCGCGTGCAGGAACGACCACGGGGATCTCGGCGGCTGATCGTGCGAGCACGATCAGAGCGCTCGTCGATCCCAACACCAAACCCGCGGACCTTGCCCGCCCCGGTCACATCTTTCCTCTGCGCTACACCGAAGGCGGCGTGCTCCGGCGGACAGGACACACCGAAGCGGCGGTCGACCTCGCACGCCTCGCGGGGTTGTATCCGGCGGGGGTCATCTGCGAGCTGGTGAACGAAGACGGATCCATGGCGCGCCTGCCCGCCCTCGAACGCTTTGCGACTCAGCACGACATTCTGGTCGTTTCCATCGCCGACCTCATCGCCTACAGGCGCCGCTCCGAGAAACTTGTTCATCGGATAACCGAGGCGCGCATTCCCACGGATCACGGAGTGTTCCGCGCCGTCGCTTACGAGTCCCACGACGGCCGCACACATATGGCACTCGTCGCCGGTGAGCCTGCGGGTAAAGAGAACGTACTCGTCCGGGTTCACTCGGAGTGCTTCACCGGAGATGTGCTTGGCAGCATCCGATGCGACTGCGGGTTGCAGCTTTCCGACGCGCTGGGAAAGATCCAGGAGCAAGGCGAAGGAGCGTTGGTTTACATACGCGGCCACGAGGGGCGCGGTATCGGGCTCCGTCACAAGGTCGAGGCCTACGCACTGCAAGACGGCGGGCTCGACACCGTCGAGGCCAATGTCGAGTTGGGTTTTCCGCCCGACGCGCGTGACTATGGTGTTGGTGCTCAGATCCTCGGTGATCTGGGCATAACCACGATGCGCTTTCTGACCAACAATCCGACCAAGCGAGCCGGCCTCGAGGGTTACGGACTCGAGATCGTCGAGCGGGTTCCGCTCGAAACGGCTCCGAACCCGGAGAATCTCAGATACCTGCAGACGAAGAAGGAGAAGATGGGCCACCTCCTCGAAGCCTTTGTTGCCGCCCCGGAGACGGTGCTCACCGCCGGAGATGTCGCAGTCACGCACGAGCCGGCGGGCGAGGACGAGGGAACCGCGTAATGCGCAGTTTCTCCGGCGATCTGGATGCCGGCCACCTGCGCATAGCCGTTGTCGCAGGGCGATTCAACGAAACCGTCTCCAGGCGCCTGGTTGACGGCGCGCTGGATTGCCTGAGGCGTCATGGCGCGGTCGAAGATGACATCTGGCTTGTCTGGGTGCCCGGCGCCTTTGAACTACCTGTGGCGGCCAAGAGGATTGCAGCCTCGAAAGAGGTCGATGCGATCGTGTGCGTGGGTGCTGTCGTGCGCGGCGAA
>JALZIO010000075.1 GCA_030860245.1 Actinomycetota bacterium
GCTTTGATGCGCCCGAAAACGCGCCGGGGCGTCGCGATTGTCCCGGAGAGCTCTTGCGCTGTGATGCACGGTCAGGCGCTGAACTTTGTGCCGGACAAGGACTCCCCTCACCGGCTCGGCTCCCCAAGCACTCTTGCATATGGTCTCTACGTCGGTTTCTCTGTTACCGGCCACTCTGGCAGCTGTCCCCGCTGAAGCCGCCGCGCCCGTAAGAGAGGGTATGCCCGCGAGGAAGCTTCGGCGGGAGATCACCGAGCTGAACCGCGCCGACGGCATCGACACGGACCGGTTAGTCCGAATCCTCGAGGTAGCCGTCGGCGTGGTGCTGCAGATTATGACGAAGGTGATCGAGGTTGTAGGTCACCAGCTCGTCTGCCTCCCATGGCTCGCATGCTAGCTTATACAGCCCAGCTCCGGGCGCCGGCCTCGCTGTTCAGTCGCCTTCCAACTCCCCAGCGGAAATCACCGAATCGGCGAAATGGTCGTGCATCCACTCCAGGTGATCCCACCGGCTGTTCACGATCCTGTACGTGTCCCAGACAGGCATATCCTGCTGCTTGATTATGTCCATCCTCGCGGGGTCGATCTCGTAGACCTCTTCCAGACGCATGACGACCCCCTCCGTAACTTGCTCGGGGGCCGGCGGCCGCTGCATGCTAAGGCGAAAGCCCAACATCTGATTCCTCCTTCCCGCTATGGGTGGGTTCGTAAGCCTCGTCCAGCAGGTACTTGCCCGGGTTCATCACATTGTTCGGGTCCAGAGCTCGCTTGATCTTCTTCATCACCTCGAAGCCCCCACCCATCTCTTCAGGGACAAGCTCCACGTCGCCCTCGCGTGTTGCACCGTGGCAGGCTGTAATCGAACCGTTGTACTTGAGCGCCACCTCGGCAATCTCTCGCTTGCATGACACCCACGCCGCCCAGGTCTCTTCATTGAGCCTCTGCTCCCAGATCCCGACATCGATCTCGACCAGATAGTCGCCCCAAGGTTTGTGGGCCCCGCTCGTATAGGCGAACATTCCCCAGTCGTCGAAGATGCCGTAGCGCTCGATGTAGCGCTCAACAATCGCGTGCCATTCACGAGTGACCTGTGAAAGCGCCGTGTAGTTAATCGCCGCGTCCTCACAGTGCCAGCACATCGGAACCACCTGTCCGTCGGGGTTGCGCCCGTGCAGGGGGGTGGCATAGCGGTCGTGCCGGGAGGCCCAGTCTCCCTGAGAAACGTCGTCACCCAGATAGTTGGCGCCGGTTTCGCGCGAGATGCGCATGAGCCGTTTCGCGGCGGGCCTGACCTCATCCGTCGTCCCGTACATCGCTGAAGCGACGACACACCTTACGTTTTCAGGCTGGGGGATATACGCTTCATCGTCGCGTCGCAGGTAATCCACCTTTTTCTCATCGAACAAAACCACTCCCGCAAGCGAGGCCAAGCCTGACTTGGTCATCGCCCCTATGCTCGTCCAGGCGGTGTCGTAGTCGGGATAGCTGAAGAAGGCGGAGAACTCGGCTTCAGGCCTGGGGACCAGCTCGAGTGTTGCCTCGGTCGTGATTCCGAGAGTCCCTTGATGGCCCATGAAGAGGTGTTTGAGCTGAAACCCTGTGGAAGACTTGCGGAGTTTGCGGCCCCCGCCATCACCGACTTCGATGATTTCTCCAGTGGGAAGAACCATCTGCATGCTTATGACGAGGTCGCGCGTATGACCGTAGCGGCTTCCGATGAGAGACCAGCCGCTAGTGCCGATTCGGCCCCCCACAAGAGCGCAGGGATAAGAAGCGGGATCGTCCGGGTAGAAGACCCCGTGCTTTCGCAGTTCCTCGTTTAGCTTCAGCATGTTGATGCCGGGACCGACCGTGACGGTTCGGTTTTCGAGGTCGATCTCGTGGATTCGATTCATAAGCTTCACGTCGACGATGATTCCCCCGCGCAGCGGCAAGGCACCGTCGGCGAGGCCGGTTCCTCCGGCGCGTGCAACCACCGGAATCCCATAGCGATTGGCCAGCCTTACGACCTCGGATACCTCCTCTGCCGATCGCGGAAGGACGACTGCGTCGGGGATCAGCTCGTTCCATCGATGGATTGGAAAGGGAGCAGGAAGGCGAGTCCGGTTGTAGAGAGACGACTTGTTCGTGAGGACGCCGTCATCCCCGAGGATGCTCTTCAGCTCGCCGACGACGGGGTCGCTTATTGCCAGGGCAGTCATACCGGCACACCCCCATAGTCCAGTCCGGCGGCGTCGGCGACCAGCTCCATCAGGTCGCGCACTTCGATGACGTCTGCGAGCTCGGCTCCGCGCTCCGACAGGGGTCGCTCAGACCAAGGACAGGCACTCACGAGCGTGTCGACCTCGAGCTCGGCCGCCCGAGCCATTCTCCGCCGGCTGATCTCTTCGGCTATCTCGGGCCTCTCTACTTTTAGGCCGCCGCCTGCCCCCGAGCAGTAGGACCACTGTGTCACATGGTCAACGTCTACGAAGGTGAGCTCCGGTATGGCTTTCATGATGTCGCGCGGCGACTTGTAGATGCCTTTGCGTTTGTTGAGGCGGCAGGCGTCGTGATAGGTGGCCACGCGTTGCACAGGATGAGTCAGGCTTAGGTTTTCTTCTCTGATCAGATCCGCGACGAGCTCAGTGATGTGAACGATCTCGAGATCGAAATCCTCGCCGAAGTAGGACGGGTAGTCTTGAGTGAAGGCGATGTAGTCGTGGGGGTCGAGCGTGATGATGCGCTTTGCTCCTGCGGAGCGCCAGTCGGCGAGATTGTGCTCGGCAAAGCGCCTTGCCTTTTCCGTGTATCCCATTTCCGCCATCGGCCCTCCGCAGCACCACTGCTCTTGCATCAGCCCGAAGGAGACCCCGCCGGCCTCGAGGATCATGGCGGTTGCCCTCGGCACGGAGGTGCGGTAGAAGGCGGCCTCACAGTCACAGAAGAGAATGGTCTCTCCCCCGACCGGCAAATCGAGCCCCTCGGCCCAATCCCGGACGTGCTCTTGGGACACGGGAGTCCCGTCCAGGACCGGTTCGCTCTTGCGTTCATCGGTTAGCTCCACCCAGCGCTTCCACTGCGGCTGTTCGATTCCCGACTTCACGGCCAGAGCGCGCGCAGCCTTGACGACATCGACCGTTCTGGTGCGGTTTCGGTAGAAATCACCCGTGAAGAGAGTGTTGGGACAGCGCAACTCACAGGCTCCGCACTGAGTGCAGTGGATGTAATCGTCGGCGACATCCTCCACCGTCAATCCACCCTGCTCCATGGCCACGATATTGGCGTGGAACGCCGTGGGGGTGTGGTTCTCGTTGCGGGTGACCTGCATGACCGGACACACCTCGCGGCAGAACTTGTGGCCTGAACTGAAGCATCCGTAGGCGGTGTCCCGCCACTCTTTGACGAATTCCTCGGTTAGCCCGTCGCCCGCACTGCCGGTCTGTTGATTCTGCGCCATATCCGCCCCCTCTGCCGGTCACGGGTCCGGCTCGTGTTCTCGCCTTCCTCGGGTACGACCGCTCACACTGAGACACTTGGCCCACCTTGCCCCTGTGGACGGTACATGTTATCCACTCTTGGGGAGCGTGTTGCCGCCTGGTTTAGACCAAGGAGGAGCGGGATGGTCAGATTCAGCTATTGTCACGTGCCGGACTATCCGTTGGACGACTCGATCAAAATGATTCAGGCCGCCGACGATCTCGGGTACTACGCTTGTTACAGCGTGGACGAGACCTATCACAAGGATATGTGGCTGTTGTTCGCAGCTGCGGCCGACAAGACCAAGAACATCCGCCTCGGGCCCAACGTCACCCATTTGATCTTGCGGGAGCCGACTCTGGTCGCCCAGCAACTCGCTACACTCGACGAGCTCACAGACGGACGCTCCGAAGCCGTCATCAGCTTCGGCAACCTTGTGATGCTGGCGCAGTACCACCGCGAATGGCAGGGCCAGCGCCCGGTCGCCCGGGTCAAAGAGGGGGTCGAGGTGATGCGCACCTTCCTGGATGAAGGGACCATCACCCACGAGGGAGAGTTTTTCAACTACACGGGCCTTTTCACCGCCGCCCGCCCGGTCCAGGAGCGCATTCCGCTGAAGCTCGGCGCCATGGGTGGACCGCGCTCATTCGAGGTTGCCGCCGAGATCGGCGATGGCATGCACAGTGCCTGTGGATACTCGCGAGAGCATTACGAGTACGCCATAGAGCATGTGAAGATCGGCGCCGAGAGAGCAGGGAAAGATTGGAAGGACCTCGATATCGGCGCATGGGTCATCATGACCGTTTCCGAGGACTCGAAGGCGGCCAAAGAGGCGGCGCGAATCATGGCCGCCTTCTATATTCCGGCGATGCCTCAGGGACAGATCGAACGTCACGGGCTTGACTACGAAAGCCTTCAGCCCATCACGGAGGCCTTCGGGGCGGGTGATATCCGCAAGGCCCTTGAGCTCACCACGCCCGAAGTGGCAGAGAAGCTGTCGGTTGCAGGCACCCCCGATGAATGCGTCGATAAGCTGAAAACCGACATTCTCCCGACGGGCGTCAATCACATCATCGCAGCGGTGACCGACCCCTTCTTGGTCAAGGTGTTTTCCGGGGCGGACATTGCCAACGTCCCGGACGTGATAGGTCAACTGAATCTCATCCATGACGAAGTGATGCCCGCACTCAACTGACGGCGCGGACTGATCAGCTTCGAGATCATTTTTCTGGGCACTCCTCAGCCTGATTT
>JALZIO010000050.1 GCA_030860245.1 Actinomycetota bacterium
AGCGGGCGCCGGGGTGGATGAATCGTCTTGGGCTCGAATGGGCTCATCGCCTCATGCTCGAGCCGCGCCGGATGTGGCGCCGCTATCTCATCGGGAACCCGCTGTTTCTCCTCCGGGCCGTGCGCTCTGCGCGGATGCGCTCCCCAGCGCGCGAGACGATGCCGTGAGCCGGGGATCGCCGGTGCGTCCTGCCATGCTCTTCGACCTTGACGGCACACTCGTGGACAGCGTCTACCAGCACGTCCTGGCCTGGCAGGAGGCTCTCGAACGGGCGGGAATCGCGCTGTCGGTGTGGCGGATACACCGCAAGATCGGGATGTCGGGGGGATTGTTCGCGAACGCGCTGCTGCGTGAGACGGGCCGGCCGGTGACCGTGGAAATGGCAGCCGACCTTGGGCGGCTCCACGCAGAAGCCTACGCGCGCACGGTGCGGGGCGTGCGGCCACTCCCCGGGGCCCGGGACCTTCTCCGGTACCTGACCGAGCAGGAGGTGCCGTGGGCGGTGGCGACCAGCGGGAGGCTGGCCAGCGCCGGCCCCGTCCTCGAGCTGCTCGGCATTCCTCCCGAGGTCCCCGTGGTGACCCGGGACGACGTCCTCTATGCCAAGCCCGACCCCGATCTGTTCGTGGCCGCGGCCGAGCGCCTGGGGGCCGACATCACCGAGGCGATAGTCGTAGGCGACAGCGTCTGGGACCTCCTCGCCGCCCGCCGGGCCCGCGCCCTCGGAGTAGGGATGCTGTCGGGAGGCTACGGAGAGCAGGAGCTTCTCCAGGCGGGGGCCTACCGCGTCTACGCGGACCCCGCCGAACTTCTCGATCACCTCGACGAGGTAGGAGTGCGATCCCCGCTCTGAGGCGGGATGGACCCAGAGGGCTGATGCAACCCCGGGCGGGGGCCAGGGCCGGGGGACTTGCAGATTCGGTGTCGCGGCCCAGGATGTGTGAGCCGGCTTGCACATTCGAGGACCTTTCGCAGTGAGCTAACGGCCGGTTCACAGCAAGTCTCCCTCTCTTGTTTATCCACGATCAGGTCTGTCTTCTCTGTGTATCCATCGTCCTTTTTCCTTCTCCGTCGCCTCCGGGCCCCGGACCAACCAAGTGCGCGACCGGGCCGAGGCTCCGGCCGGCTGGCAATTAAAGGAAAAGAAGCCGGCGGACGACAAGATCACACAGAGGGGTCAATACCGGCCTCGACCGACAAAGGCAAACCCATCGTGAGGTGGGGGCGCAAAGCCAGGGACCTCGCAAGAGGCCGCCCAGCTTCCGACGCGAGGAGTTTCAGATGCCGGACCCGAACCCTCACACCCTTCCAGCGTTCGCCCAGGCATCCGCCCCGCTACAGGAGGCCCCGATGGCGGCCCATCTACGCGCCGGGGCTCGCAGAGCGTTCTCGGTTGTTCTTGCTTCGGCCATGTTCGCTACTGGGCTGCTCCATGTCGGTGTGGCCAGGGCGGGAGCGCTTTCCCCGCTGCAAAAGACCGTCTTCATCACCGCAAACCTCCAGGAAGGCTTCAACGATCGCGACCTGAAGAACATGCGGGAGCTGCCGATCTTCGTGACCCGCGTGTTGTCCCGGGTGCCCTACGACCCCGATGTCCTCCTGCTTCAGGAGGTCCGGCGCAAGAGTGCCACCGCCGTCGCCCATCTCCTCTCGAAGAGGACCGGGCACAGATACACGGTGGCGTTCGGAGGAGCCCGGGACCCCTATACCGGCACCCCGAGACGGATCACCGTCCGTGACAGCGCAATTGTGCTCAACACGAGCACCATGACGAAGGTGGGCAACGGAGGGTGGCTCAAGGAGCCAAAGGACTCGAGCGCGTCTCGGCCTATGTACAAAGGCCATGCCTACGGCTTCGCGCGTCGCAAGGGCACCGCGATGACCTTTGCCATGACGAGCCTCCATATTCAGGAGTCCAGCGTCAACAAGACGACCCGAAGGATCGCAGGCAAGCTTGCATCGAAGCGTCCAGACATTGATTCCGGCCGGTACAATGTCATCGGCGGTGACTTCAACACGAGCCGCCTGACCTCGCCGAACAATGCTGCGCCCTACTGGAGTTTCCTTACCCGGTCACCTCGCAAGTATCGTGACGCCGTCTACGCCGTACGGGCACCCATGAGCACGGCGGTCGACTACATCTTCGCCCGCGCCGGCGTCTACTGCGCAGGGGTGGACAGTTCCTACAACAACAAGACGCGTGACCCGAAACGCTTCTACTCCGACCACCGCTTTCGTTGGGCAGCACTGGGACCGGACCGAGTGGCCCCCAGTGTTCCGAACCGTCTTCAGGCACGGAACGTGAGCTCCGGCATCCAACTCTCCTGGGCGGGCTCGACCGATACCGGCGGCAGTGGCGTCGGGCGGTACGAGGTCTACCGGGTGAAGAAGACCGGACCACCGCGCTTGATCGGTACGTCGGGAAACAACTCCTACAACGACAATGACACTTACCTCACCAAGCGCTACAAGTACTTTGTCCGAGCGCGAGATAATGCCCACAACCGCACCGCACCAACGGCGACAATACAGCTGACCCGCCGGAAGTAGGCGAAGCGCGCCGGACTCGACACGCACACTCCAGGGCCAATGTTTCCGGGCCGGTGTCAGCCAGCCGGCTCGGGACATTGCGTTCGGGTTCAGGATCAGCGACTCGGTTCACTTCCCAAGAGGAGTCACTGTCCGGCATCTCGGCGGAGCTTGATGACCGTGATCGAATGTGCGGGAAAGTTGTATGGGAAACCTTCCTTTACCCCCGTGAGCGCCGTCTTTTTGATAGCGACCTTATTGGGGCTCCCAACCGAGTTGTACGCGAGGTAGCCGGGCCCGTCCAGTGTCCACGCGGTTGCAGCCCCGGCCTCGTCGAAGCCCTCCGTTCGGATGGCCGCCCTGACGTCCGACGCCCTGTCCTGATTGATCACTAACAGGGTTAGATTTCCTGCGTCGTCGGTGGCCGCGACGGTCGAAAGAGCTTCCAACGATTTCCCCAAGAACGTCTGCCTGCTCGGATTACCGATTACGGAGCTCGTGACCTCCTCCGGTCCCAACAGAGCTGAGTACATACGGAAGGCGAGCGCCGGCGCCGATAACACGTAGCACGGCGCGGGGCCGATCACCGCTTGATAGGCGGTTCGCGGTTTGTCATAGCCCGGCGGGGGCGAGCCGGGATTGATGTCGATTAGAGCGTGCTTTTCGGCAAGGGGGATGTCGAGCCGAATCCATTGCCGCAGCATGAGCGCAGCGTAGAGGGCACCGTCCAGAGACTGTGTGTAATGCAACGGAGCATCGATTCGTCCAAGTCCTATGTTCAATCCTGTTGCCATCGCCCATTCCGAAACCACGATGTCGATTTCTTCGGCGCGCTCGCCCGCGGAATTCTCAATGACCGACTTGGTTCCTTCCACCTTCGACGCCTGCTCTTCTGTCAATCCCATCATGAGGTCGTGCAAGCCATCGAGATTCGGTGGTGTGGACGTGAAGAAGCTGTAGCTATGAGCCACAAGAAAGTCGTACGGATGCGTCTGGCCCATCATCGAGATGAAGAACGGATTGTTCAATCCAGAGCCGATCTCTATTGAGGGATCTACAGACTTCATTTGCCGATAGAAGTCGTTGAAGCCATCGTGAGGCCCCGACACATACGTGATGCTTATGCGAGCCCCCTTGGGGGGGACCATGCCATGGGCGCCGTTTCCGAAACGGATCTTGCCGCTGGCCGCCTCGACCGAATAGACCTTCTCGCGTCCCGCAGAGTCAAGGTTGCGGACGAGACTCCACGGCTCGTCCTCCACATAGACGGTGGTGCTGCCCGCACGCGCAGGAGGGAAGCGGACATAGAAGGTCTGCGAAGGCTTCCCGGTGCTCAGTGAACCCGTGGTGCTGTAGTCGGTGAACGTCACGACCGGCTGTCTCACGAAGCGGGTTTCCCCGCCGAAGATGTAGCTGGAGGCCCTTTCTTCGTCGGTCGCCTCCGGCCCGAGCCAGAAGGTCTTCTCTCCGCCGAGCTCGTTGCCGACCTCCCAGTACTTGACGTCGTAGGGCTCCCGGTGGCCGTAGTCGGCGCGTACTTGCGCCCACGCGACGCCGCCGTTGGGATTCGAGCCGGCGGGTGCGTTCATGTACTCGACCCAGTTTGCCGCTTCGAGGGCGGTCCCGGTCGGAAAGTTGACCACCACGTTTCCTTCCGCCCCGGTGGCCTCGAGGAACCGTCCAAACTCATCGGGCCCGAACTCGCTCGAAAGGGGCTTGCTGTGAATGGTCTGCCGGCCGAACGCGCTGTCCACGTGCCCCTGCCGTCCCTCGATCGGCCCAATGGCGCGCCGCCAGTGGTAGTTGTTTGCCGTCCTGCCCCCGGGATAACGGACCGCAGAAAGTCCTGCGTAGTTGAATCTGCGCACGAATAGGGGAAAGGGTTTCCCTGCCTGGGAGTCCCACATGTTGAAGCCGTTGTAGGGATAGCGGTGGTTGGCTCCGTATACGAGCTTGTTGATCGGCCCCTGCGGGCGGTTTGCCTCGACTACGACCTTGGTTGTGGAGGCACCCGGGGGCGACACGGTACGCACGCTGGTTGCCACGGAGGGTGCGGTGTCGACCGGGCAGCCCGGTGAGCCGGGCCTCGCATCGGAGCCACGCCCCTCGGCACCGGCAGATGCTCCGGTGTCCTGGCGGGAGGCGCTCGCTTTATCTTCGCCGTCTGCGTTCTGGAAATTTTCGCACGCCGCGGAGAGGAGTAGGGCGAGGACCAGGAGGCAGGTATAAAGTTTGGGCATCGTTTCTCGCTGAGGTTCTGGGACGCGGGCGTGCCGCCGAACATCGTGCGCGGCGCAGTATAGGCGACCACCTCCTCCTGACCCCGGCAAAGGGGGACCTGGGGTCACCGAGACCGCCGAGGTCAGGCTCTGCTTCTATCGGGGTGAGGTCGACCCGGCGCAATCGAGCGCGCGCCGCAGACCCGAGCTCGGCAGAGCGGCATCGAATATCCGTTCACGGAGGCGATCCCGGTACGCCTTCGGCACGCGACCGTCTCCGGCGTTGTCCTCGATCGTGTAGTCGAGGAGAAATTTGGCCACATCCCGCAGATCCATTTCCAGCCGCGCTCAATAGGCCGCGATCGAGCCACGCGCCGGTCTGTTTCACGTGCTCCACGTGCTCCACCGCCGGTTGTTCGGCGAACCGGCCGAGGTCATTAGTCAGCTCCTGCACGTCGATGGGCCAATCTCCGACTGCCTGGGGCAGCGGAGCCTGGCCGTGATCCGCAGTGAAGACCAGCACCCATCTCTTCTCGCCCCCGCGCGTTTACGAACCTCACGAGCTCGCGCAGCTCGGCGTCCGCGTACCCGATCGTCTCGCGCACCTCGGGTTTAAAGAAGTTGTAGGCATGGCCCATGTAATCGATGTCTTTGTAGTTCGTGAAGAACATCTCGGTGACTCCGTCCTCGCCAAAGCCCTCGTTGGTCAGAAGCACCTTGCTGACCTTGGTCTGGTAAAGGGTCTCCACGGGGGTCTTGTTGAACCCGGGGTCCGACAGGAAATCGGCGGGGATGTCATGTCCCATCCATCGTCCGTCCAGCTTGCCGTCATAGCGGTCCACGGTGGCGGCGGCGGTCTCGACTCCGGGAACCGTGAGCATGTAGCCGGGCAGCCCGTACCAGAGCTCGTTCGTCCCGGGCGACCATGGTGTATCTCCCGCGCCGGTTAAAGCTGCATCGAACCAGCTCTTCGGCCTGCTCCGCCTCTCTTCCCGCCGGTAGTCCGTGCGCCGTCCGGGCCGTGGCGCGATCTTCTCGGAGATGCGCCCGTTCGATCCGATCTTCGCCCTCGGCCCTTGGATCGGCTCGGAGATTGGATTTTTCCGGGGGCCGGAGCATCCGGCCGACACCACCAGGGCGACGGTGAGGGCTGCGGCTCTCCGACGCCCGACCTCGGGTCGAGCCGATCGAGACGTCATGGCGCGGCACCCTCTCAGGCTCCCTCGGAGGGGTGATTTGCTGTGCCGGGTTTGTAGTCGGTTGTGAGGGTAGCGTAGTCAGGGCGGGGCGCTGACCCTGCCGGGGACGATCGACGCCCCGGAGGCCAGCCGCCCGGTCATCGCCAACCCCAGGACCAGGCAAATCGTGAGCGTGAAGATGGGCTCGACGTAGAGGTTCTGGACCACCGCGTGGGCCGCCGCCGCAACCACCCCCGCCAGGGCCGCGTTGCCGAAGAGGCCTTCAGGGCCACTCCCCGAGCGCGCCGCGG
>JALZIO010000077.1 GCA_030860245.1 Actinomycetota bacterium
TTTGAACCGTGTTGAGTGCTGCCCCCTTGCGGAGGTTGTCGGCCACGCAGAAGAGCTCGAGCGCCTTGGTGTCAAAGCGATCTTGCCTGATGCGGCCCACGTAGCAGGCGTCGCGCCCCGCGCTTTCCAACGGGGTGGGGTAGAGCGTGCCTTCGGGGTCGTCATTCAGCTCTACGCCCGGGGATGCGGCCAGTAGCCGGCGCGCCTCGTCAACGTCGATCGGAGAGTCGAACTCGGCATGCACAGCCACACCGTGGCCCACCACAACCGGCACCCTCACGCAGGTCGCGATGACCGGAAGATCGGGGATACCAAGTATCTTGCGCGTTTCGTCGCAAAGCTTTAGCTCCTCGCTGGTGTACCCCCCCTCCTTGAATGAGCCGCATTGAGGGATGACGTTCATCGCCAGTGGATGAGAGAACGCTCTACCCGGCTCGAGAACCTGCCGGCCGAGACCATCACGAATGATCTCTGGGTCCTTTGCCGCTCTCTGAGTTTGATCCCATAGCTCGTCGATCCCCGGCTGGCCGGATCCGGAAGCCGCTTGATAAGACGACAGTATGAGGCGCTTCAACCCGGCCGCGCCGTGCAGGGCCGCCATCGGCACGACCATCGCAAGTGTCGTGCAGTTTGGGCTTGCAATGATGCCTTTGGGAAGGTCCGCCACATCGGACGGATTCACCTCGGGGACAATCAGCGGGACGTCATCGTCCATCCGAAAGGCGGCGGAGTTGTCCACAACGACCGCTCCCTGCCCGGCCGCGACCGGCGCCCATTCGAGCGACAGCTCGTCGGGGACGTCGAACAACGCGATGTCGGCGCCTTTGAAAACCTCCTCGGACAGAGTGTGTACCTCTACTTCTCCGTCACCGAAGGGAAGCAGGCGGCCCTCGGACCTTGCCGAGGCAACCGGAACCAATTCGTCGACGGGGAATCGTCGCTCTTCGAGGATCGAGAAAATGCGGCTCCCAACTGCGCCGGTGGCGCCGACCAGGACGAGCCTCATAGCGCACCGCCCGGGGCAGTCCCCTCCGGATTGAGAGCACGCAGCTGGCCGGTAACCGTCGACGGGTGCGCCTCACGAATCACCGCCTCGTCGGCGAGGTGGAACTTATCGTGAATCGCCCGGACGGCCCCTGCAACTTCGGTCGCCCGGACCACGCACGATACGCGTATCGAAGACGTCGAGATTATGTCGATGTTGATGCCGGCGGCTGCAAGAGCGTCGAACATATCGGCGGCAACGCCCGGGTGAGTCTTCATGCCTGCACCGACGAGAGAGACCTTGGCGATGTCGGGATCGGTCTCGACGCCTGTCGCGTCGACTCTCTCGCGGACTTGTTTCAGGATGGGTTCGGCCCGTCGCAAGTCATCTTTTGGAAGGGTGAACGATATGTCGGTGCGCCCATCGGCCGCGACGTTCTGGACGATCATGTCGATATTGACTCCCTCGTCGGCGAGAGGGCGGAAGACGTGCGAAGCGATTCCCGGTTTATCGGGCACGCCGAGAATGGAGACCTTTGCTTCAGAGATGTCGTGTGCAACCGCCGAAATGATGGCGCGCTCCATACGTTCATCCTCCTCCCTTACCCAGGTGCCCTCGGTGTCGGAAAACGACGAGCGGACGTGGGTTAAGACCTTGTAGTTACGCGCGTACTCCACGCTCCGAAGCATGAGAACCTTGGCGCCGCTGGCGGAGAGCTCGAGCATCTCTTCGTAGGAGACGGCGTGTAGCTTGCGCGCTTCCGGAACGAGGCGGGGGTCGGCGGTGAAAACGCCTTCGACGTCGGTGTAGATCTCACATGCGTCGGCATGGAGGGCGGCTGCAAGTGCCACCGCAGTCGTATCCGATCCCCCCCGCCCTAAAGTAGTGATGTCAAAGTCGGTCGACACCCCCTGAAACCCGGCAACGATCACGATGTTGCCGGCCTCGAGTGCCTCGAGAACCCGGCGCGCCCTCACATCGACGATCCGCGCACGGCCGTGGGTCGTGTCTGTGACGATGCCGGCCTGCGACCCGGTGAAAGAGATCGCTCTTCGTCCGAGCTCGTTGATGGCCATGGTGAGGAGCGCCATCGAGATGCGCTCGCCCGCCGTCAGAAGCATGTCGAGCTCGCGTCCGAAAGGCTCCGGGGTGATCTGTGCCGCCAGCTCCATGAGCTCGTCGGTGGTGTGTCCCATTGCGGAAACGACTATGCATATGCGCTGCCCGGACTCGGCGGCTCCCACCACCCGCTCCGCCACCCGCTTGATGCGCTCGGCATCGCCGACCGAGGTGCCGCCGTACTTCTGAACGATTAGAGCCATTGCACCAAACTAACGCCAGTGACCTTCGTGGCATAAGCGCGAATGGGTGAGAGATGTGAACAATGCACACTCACCACCCACTCGGCCCGCCTGAGGCGGGCACCCGGCCCCTCGGTTGTCAGGCGGCCGGGGCGGCGTTCTCCATGTCGGAGGAGTAGCTGCCCGAGCGAGCGGCGCCGTTGAGCTTTGCCCGGTGATGGAGCGCCCGCTGTCCGGCCTCGAAGTTGGACCTTTCGCCCTTCCAGGCCTTGAGCGCGGGAGCCTGCAGGGCGCGCCCGTAGGAGAAGCTCAGCTCCCAGGGAAGGGGACCTCTCCGATTCATCTCGTTCAGGTGGGCGGTCGCCTGCTCGTCGTTCTGGCCCCCGGAAAGGAACACGACCCCCGCCACGGCCGGCGGAACGGTGCGCAGCAGACAGCGGAGGGTCCTGTCGGCGACCTCTTCGATGTCCGCCTGCTGCGAGTTCTCGGTGCCGGAGAGCACCATGTTTATCTTGAGCAGGGCCCCCTCGAGCTCGACCCGCTGGTCGTACAACTCCTGGAAAACGGCCTGCAGGGTCCGCTCGGTGACGTCGTGATGCTGCTGGATGCTGTGGCCCCCGTCCATCATCGTCTCGGGTTCGACGATCGGTACCAGCCCCGCCTCCTGCGACAGAGCCGCATAGCGGCCGAGGGCGTGAGCGTTCGCCTTGATGCAGTAGGGGCTGGGGATGTCCTCCCCGATGGTGATCACGGCGCGCCACTTGGTGAACCTTGCGCCGAGCTCGACGTACTCGGCGAGACGCTCCCGCAGTCCGTCGAGGCCCTCGGTCACCTTTTCGTCCGGCGCTCCTGCGAGGGGTTTGGCCCCCGTGTCCACCTTGATGCCCGGGATGACCCCTTGCTTCTGGAGAAGCTCGACGAGCGGCGTTCCATCCTCGGCTTGCTGACGGATGGTCTCGTCGTACAGGATTGCGCCGCTGATGAAGTCCCCGATTCCGGGCGTGGCGAAGAGCATCTCGCGATAGGAGCGGCGGTTTTCCTCTGTGGATGCAACGTCGATGCCGTCAAAGCGCTTCTTGATGCTTCCGGTGCTCTCATCGGCGGCGAGGATTCCCTTGCCCTCAGCGACGAGCTCCTGGGCCGTCGAACGAAGCTGCTGTGACTCCATCTGATTCCTCCCCGTAGCGGACTCTG
>JALZIO010000083.1 GCA_030860245.1 Actinomycetota bacterium
CGCTCCGGAGGCCATCGAGGCGATCAAGCGGCTGAAGACCAACATCGACTCGGGGATCTTCGACGCGGTTCAGGCGGCGGGGATCGCCGCGCTCGACGGTCCTCAGGGTCACCTTGCGGCAACAATCGAACGCTACCGGAAGAGGCGCGATCTGTTGTGCGACGGCCTGGCGTCGATGGGTGTCGACGTCGAGCCCCCCAGGGGATCGATCTACCTGTGGGTGCCGGTCCCTACGGGGCACACCTCGGAGACCTTCGCGACCTTGTTGCTCGACGAGGCCGACATAGTGGCCGCTCCCGGCAACGGGTACGGACCGTCGGGGGAAGGCTTCGTACGTTTCTCGATCACCCTTGCCGACGACCGCTTGGAAGAGGGCGTCGAGCGCCTGAGAAAGGCATTCGGATGAGCCCTTCGTCTCGTACCCATGCGACGCGGCCGGATCGCGAGCGGGCCGTGTTGGTGGGCCTGGCCTCAGGGCGCCGCGGCGCCGACGAGGCGGAATGGTCACTCGACGAGCTCGAGGCCCTCGCCGACACCGCCGGCGCCGATGCCGTGGACCGGATCGTCCAGCGAAGGGATTCGCCGGACCCCACCACCTATCTGGGCAAGGGCAAAGTCGACGAGGTGGTTGGCATCGCAGCCGCCCTCGACGCCGACCTGGTCATATTCGACGATGAGCTCACCCCGGCGCAGGGCCGCAACCTCGAAGAGCAGGCGGGCGTCAACCCCCTGGCGGAGCGCGGCCTGAAAATCATCGATCGGACGGGCTTGATCCTCGATATCTTCGCCCAGCACGCCCGTTCTGCCGAGGGAAAGCTCCAGGTCGAGCTTGCGCAGCTGAACTACGGGCTTCCCCGGCTTCGAGGATGGGGCGAGGTGCTCTCACGCATGGGGGGCGGCATCGGAACCAGAAGGGGCCCCGGAGAAACTCAACTGGAGGCCGAGCGCCGGGCGCTCCTGCGCCGAATCCAACGGGTAAAGAAAGACCTCACCGAGCTCGAGCAGACCCGGGAGACCAAGCGCAAACGCAGGGCGTCGGGCGGGGCCGCGCTGATTGCTTTGGTCGGCTACACCAACGCAGGCAAGTCGACCTTGCTGCGCCGCCTCACCGGGGCGGGTGTCCTTATCGAAGACCAGCTGTTCTCGACACTCGACCCCACCACCCGCCGTCTCGAGCTGGAACATGGACGCGAGGTGCTCCTCACCGACACGGTTGGGTTTGTCCAGAAGTTGCCGACAGAGCTGGTCGAGGCGTTTCACTCGACCCTCGAGGAAGTGGTAGAGGCTTCGCTCCTGCTCCACGTTGTGGACGCCGGCAGGGACCCGGCACGGCAGATCGATGCTGTCAACACGGTCCTCGCACAGATTGGAGCGGCGGACAAGCCTGCCCTGCTGGTCATGAACAAGACAGATCTGCTGACCGGGCCCGCCCGCGATGGGCTGAGTGGCCGGTTCCCAGATGCGGTCTTCTTGTCGGCCGAGCACGGCCACGGGGTGCCCGGGCTGCGCGAACGGATCGGAGCGGAGCTGGCGAGGCTCTGGGTCGAGGTAGAGCTCGACGTCCCCTTTGACCACGGAGAGGTCGTTGCCCGGCTTCACCACGAGGGCGATGTCCTGAAGGAGAATTACACGGACGAGGGCACCCAGCTGACCGCCCGGGTCGAGCGCGACTTGCTGGCTTCCCTGACCCCGTATCTGCGTACGCCCGCTTGACCTCGGTCCGAAACGCAGCGCCCCCGCAAATGTGGGAAACGCATATTAAGGAGTGTCAGACAGTGCGGAAGACGGCGACCACCTTGCCGAGTATCTCGGTTCCGGGCGATGCCTCGAAGGGCCGCATGGCCGGGTGGGCTGGCTCGAAGATGACGTCTGAACCGCGGTGGCGGATGCGCTTGACGGTCGCTTCGGGGGCGTCGCCGAACTCGCTCGGCATCATGGCCGCCACTATCTCGCCCGAGTGGGCCGTGGGTTGCTGACGCACGACCACATAGTCACCGTCGAGGATGCCCGCCTCGATCATTGAGTCGCCGCTCACCTCGAGCATGAACACGTTTCCGTCTCCCACTAAATCCGCGGGAAAAGGGTAGACGTCTTCGATCTGGGACTCGGCCAGTATGGGCTGCCCCGCGGCGATGCGCCCCAGCAGCGGCACGGATCGTGTGGGTCTCCGGTCGGCCGCCAGTCCAGTGTCCGCATCGAACAGAACCTCGATGGCGCGTGGTTTTGTCGGGTCGATCCGCAGATAGCCTTTGCGTTGAAGCGCCTGCATATGTGAGTGGGCGGTCGAGCTCGATGCCAGTCCCATTGCATCGCAGATCTCGCGCACGGACGGCGGATAGCTCCTGTCCGCGATCGTGTCGGCAATGAACTGCAGGGTCTGCCGTTGACGTTCGGTCAATCCTTCGGCCACGTTCTCACCTCTATGCTCGTCGGGCCCTCTGCCGGGTCGTTGCTTTCGTGGCGGTGGCGGTCGGCAGGCAAGGGACTGGATGTCGTCCTGTTCTGTTGGCCCTGCGCCCGACCGCCGAACGCACGTTCCCTACTCTACTGAGCTCGGGCCATCAAAGCAAGAACGTACGTTCGATTTTCCTGTTGTGAGCGAACGTATGTTCGGGTAGACTATCGAACAGAGGTTCCTGTGGGGCGCCAGGGGCGGGAGTAACCCGGCCGGGGCGCGAATACGGGGACCTCACGCCCCGCGGAGCTGAAAAGTGTCACGGGCGCTCATTAGCGTGGTCTGCGCCGGCAAAAGCGAAGAGGGAGAGGATGCCGAATGGCCATCAGAAGGGAAGAGCTACACGAGTCCGAGGGAGTGGTCCTTCACTTCCCGAGCGTCCATCGGCGCACCCGGACGAAGTATCTCGTGCGGAGAGTGGCGGTGGGCGCGGTGGGCGCTGTGGTCGTGATCATCGGAGCGGCCTTGATGCATGACGGGCCCACCGGGACCGGGCGGCCGGCTGGGCGGGCCGGGGCCATCGTGGGCTCGGTGACGCCGGGTGACACCCTCTGGGACCTGGCGCGCCGGTACTCTCCCCCCGGCGCCGACCTGCGGGCCTATGTAGACAGGCTGGTGAGCGCCAACCGTCTGGCCGGCCGCCCCCTGCAGGCGGGCATGCGCCTGAGGTTCCCCAAATAGGACACTTCTTTTGCCCATCTCCCCTTGACCTGCGACTCACAGAAGCGTAGTTTCATCCATGCGATTTAGCACATCTGGTGCCTCCCCCGGATTAGAAGCACAACATCTTGTGTTTAGCGCCCGCCGGTGGGATGATGGGATGGAACCCAAGCCGACGTGACGTCGGCAGCTTCGAAGGGAGTTCGTGAATGACGCAGGCAATCGACCCCAACCCGATCGGGAGCGACACCCGAGGCTCTTCAGGCGACAGCCCGGACCTCGGCGTACGTAGGTTCTTCTCCACCGAAGACATCCATCCTTACGACGAGATCGAATGGGAGCTCAGGGATTCGGTGATCCAGAACTGGAGAACCGGCGAGGTTGCGTTCGAGCAGAAGGACGTCGAGTTCCCCAGGACGTGGTCGCAGAACGCCACCAACATCGTGGCGCAGAAGTATTTCCGCGGGCCCCTCGACAGCCCCAAGCGCGAGCGCTCCGTCAAGACGTTGATCAACCGGGTGGCAGGGCGCTACGCCGAGGAGGGGATGGCGACCGGTTACTTCGCCGACGCCGCCGAGGCCCGGATCTTCAAGGACGAGCTCACGCATCTGCTCGTCAACCAGAAGGCCGCCTTCAACTCGCCCGTGTGGTTCAAC
>JALZIO010000078.1 GCA_030860245.1 Actinomycetota bacterium
TGAGGAGGGACTCCGCCCGGGGTCGAGCCTGCCGGGCAGGCACCTTGGCGGCGAGCAGTGGAACCTGCACATTCTCCAGGGCGGTAAGGCTGGGGATCAGGTTGAAGGCCTGGAAAACGATGCCGACCGTCGATCTGCGATAGTGGGTGAGCGCCGACCCGCCCAGGTCGTTGACCACTGTGTCCCTGAATCGAACGGTTCCAGATGCGGGACGCAGGATGCCGGCCAGCACCGAGAACAGCGTCGTCTTCCCACAGCCGCTGGGGCCGAGGAGCAGTACCAACTCGCCGGAGGAGACCTCGAGCGACAGATTCTCGATCGGGCGGACGACGTAGCCGCTGCTCGAGTACTCAACCGTGAGGTCGTCGATCACTAAGTCCACTAGGAGGGACTCGTGGCGCGAATCACAGACGCATTCGGGACGCTCTCGGTGCGGGCGCTGCTTGCGCCACGAAGCACTAGGGCCCCCCGAAGGCGAGGGCCGGATCGACTTTTACGGCGCGCCGCAATCCTGCGACGCTCGCCAAGAGGCCTACCGAAACGGCGATGGCGAACAGAGAGACATAGGCGCGCAAGTAGATTTCGACGCCGAACGGAAAGAGCGGCGCCAGCAGCTGCGCCAGCACGATCGCAAGCACGGCCGATGTGACCGAGAGCACGATGGCCTGGAGCGCGAGCCCTCCCATGAGCGCCGAGTTCGGCGCCCCGGTGGCTTTCAAGACTGCAAAGTCGCGGGTTCGCTCGAGAGCGGAGATATAGATGATCGAACCGATGATACCGGCAGCCGTAATCCACAGCAGCGCGCTGATGAGGTCGATCGACTTCGTTCCATTGGCCAGCGGCCTCTCGAGATCCGTGCGCACCTGTGTGGACGTAAGTTCCTCGAGCCCTTCGGGCAGCGACGACGGCTCTCCCGAGGTCACCACAGTGGTGACTAGGTCCTGACCTGAGAACGCCATTGCCTGAGCGTCCTCCAAGGGAACGAAGATCGTCGGTGTCCCGAAGTAATAGGTGATCCCGTCGGATGTCCCCACCGCTCGCAGCCGCAATCCACCCACCGAGATCGAGTTGCCCACGCCAACGTCCAGGGCCGTGTCGACCAACGCCTCTCCCGCCACTTCGGGAGCGCGCCCCTCGGTGACAGGGGGCTCACCGACGCCTCCCGATGAGTAACCGATGACGTTGACATCGCGATCCGCCGGCTTACTCATGGTGGAATGTAGCAGGACCAAGGCCGAGGCCCGGTCAACCCCAGGCGCCGCCGCTACTGCCTCCGTCGTTTCGGCCGGTACAACCGTTGACGCGGTGAACGGCCCCGACGTGCCCTCAGCCACGATCCACGAGTCGGCACCGATGACGTCGACGATGCGACGAATCTCGCTGTGGAGCGTTGCGCTGAAGCCCGCCATCAGGAGAGTCATTGCGAAGGTGAGTGCGGTGGCGGCGACCGCAATTGTGAAGCGCCGGCGCCGGAACTGCAAGTCTCTCAGGCTGATGAGCCACATGGGATTGGTAACAATACGATGAAGGTTCGCTGGGTGTCGCCGTATGATGCCGAACGGAGCAGCGCCTTGGGAGACCGATGGGGGGTGGACGTGGAACTTGGCCTGGATGTGTCGCAGCATCAGCTCACCTGGGAGGAGCTGCTCAACCGGACACGCTGGGCGGAGGACGCCGGCTTCGAGGGGGCATGGGTGTTCGATCATTTCAAAGCGTTGTACGGCGATCCGACTGGACCTTGCCTCGAGGCTTGGACGCTCCTGGCCGCCCTCGGCGCGGCCACCTCTCGGATTCGCCTGGGTCCCCTCGTCACGGGTATCACCTACCGGCACCCTTCCATCCTCGCTACGGAGATCGTGACCGCAGACCATGTGTCGCAAGGGCGCATCGAGCTGGCGCTGGGCGCGGCATGGCACGAGCGTGAGCATCGCGAGCTCGGGATCGAATTTCCCCAACCCGCCGAGCGCATCCGTAGGCTCGAAGAGGCGATCGAAGTCATGGAGCTCCTCATGACGACCGACGACGCAACCTTCGAAGGGCGCTATTACAAGCTCGCCCATGCGACGTACAACCCAAAGCCGATGCAGCAGCCCCGTCCCCCGCTGTGGATCGGCGGCGACGGCGCCAAGCTGATGCTGCCGCTCATTGCCCGGCGCGCCGACGTCTGGCACGGATTCGGAACGGCCCGTGACATCGATCGTAAGTCGCGTCTTTTGGACGAGCACGCCGAGAAGGCGGGAAGGGACCCGGCTTCGATACGAAGGGCGACGAGCCTGTCGATCTCCGAATCGTGGGATGAGGTACGCAACAACGCCGAGACTCTTGCGGGGGTGGGCGTTAGCTATCTCACCGTGGGATGGCCTTCGCAGGGCATGCAGCGCCTCGACGAGTTCGCTTCGCAGGTCATGCCGGAGATAAGGAGCCTCTAGCGGACTGGAGGATCCTCGGGCGTTTTACGGGCCAGCGGCGCTGTGATTAGCTTCACTCGGGGATAGTCGAGCTGGAGCGAAGGGCGGACAGACAGCAACCCGTTCGGGTTGCTGCGGCGGGCGCACAACATCATTGCGACGGACGCGGGTGGCAACTCCCTTCTGAGGATCAAGAACCGCGACGTGACTCCCGTTGGCGGGGGCGCGCGTGTACTGGGTCGAGCCGGGCCAGAGACCACAGGTTTACGCCCGTGGATTCACCAACATCATCGACATCGCATTCGACGGACGGGGCCGGCTCTATGTGCTCGAGATCGCCCACAACAGCTTGCTGGCCGAGGAGCCTTACGGCGCGCTGCAGCGCGTCAACAAGAATGGTTCGAAGAACATGCTGCTCGATGAAGGGTTGATCTTTCCAGGTGGTCTGACCGTCCGCTCGGCGCACGAGGTGTATGTGACGAACTGCCCGGCATCAGGGTGGTCTGCCTCGATGCTGGCGCGGCGGTGTAGGAAGTGGGAGTATGTACCGAGAGGATGCCGGCTAGTGGTGGATGGCCGCTGGTGGTCGGTCACCGCGTCGAAGATTCGCCCTTGAGGAGGTATGAACGTGGCTGCACCCGCCCGCGTGATCCTGTCCACCGCTTTGGTTTTTTCCGTTCTGTTGGCCGCATGTGGCGGGAATGACGCGTCTTCGGGAGGTGACTCCGCTTCAGGTGAGGCGTCCGGCCAGATTGAGGTTTGGGGCATGGAAATCGAGGGCGAGGCGATCGAGAAGCTGGCCGCGGACTTCATGAAGGAGAACCCTGACATCGAGGTCGACGTAAACGTCATCGGGTGGGACGTCGCTCATGACAAGCTCCTCACATCCGTCGCCGGGGACGAGACACCCGATGTGTCCATGATGGGAACGACGTGGATGGGCGAGTTCGCCAACCAAGGAGCGCTGGCAGAGGTGCCAGATTCGATCGACGAGGCAGCGTTCTTCGATTCGGCGTGGGAAACCGTCGTTTTCGAAGGCACTCCCCAGGGAGCGCCTTTTCACATCGACACACGCGTTCTCTACTACCGCACAGACGTCGCCAAACGAGCCGGCTTCGAAGATCCCCCCGAGACTTGGGAAGACATGCAGACCATGGCCAAAGCCATGACGGAAGAAGGCGGGGCCAAATACGGGATCTATCTCATGCCGAACAACTGGCAGGAGTTCCTGCCGGAGCTTTGGCAGGCAGGCGGCGCGCCGATGGAGGGCGAACAGTTCTCGCTTGATTCACCTGAGGCCGTCGAGGCTCTCGAGTTCCATCAATGGTTCTTCGATCAGGGTCTTGTCCCACCCACCCCTGCCGAGGGTTACGACCCCACTCAGCCGTTTGTCGACGGAGACGTGCCCATGTTCTTCAGTGGTCCTTGGCACGTTGCTATCATCGAGGATACGGGCGGCAAGAGCATCGAAGGCAAATGGGACGTGGCACCTATGCCACAGAATGAAAGCGGGACTTCCTTTGTGGGTGGCAGCGACCTGGTCGTCTACAACCAAAGTGACAATCAACCCGCGGCGTGGGAGTTCGTGGAATACCTGACCTCACCCGAGGTTCAGGCGAAGTTCCACGCCATCACCGGAGATCTTCCTGCTGCCGTCGATGCGTGGGCTGAGGGAGGCCTCGCGCAGGACGAACACCTCCAAGTCTTCAAAGAGCAGATGGGAGAAGCAGAGGCGCCTCCCGTAATTCCTACATGGGAACAGGTCGCGGCTGAGGCAATAGCTCCGGGCATCGAGCAGGCAACGATCGGAGATGCCTCGGCCCAAGAGGCGGCAGCCTCCATGCAAGAGAAGGCCACTTCGATCGGGATCGATTGACACCAGTGGTGCAATCGACCGCGCCGGCCGCATCCGGACGGGGCCTGACCCGACAGAACAATCTCGTAGGATGGGCTTTTACTTCGCCCTTCTTGGCCGTCTTTGGTGTGTTCCTGGCCCTCCCGATCGTCGCGTCCCTTATGGTCAGCTTCACCGACTTCGACCTGGGAGATATCAGCAACCCCGTCGGCACCGATTTCATCGGGCTGTCCAACTACTCCGAGGCCGTCGCCGATCCCAAGTTCCGCAAGGCGGCCTTCAATACGGGACTCTTCGTCGTCTTCGGTGTTCCGCTGACCATCCTGCTGGGTCTGGCTGCCTCTGTGGCTTTGAATTCGGGTATCCGCAGGTTCCGAGCCCTCTTCCGCGTTGGCTACTACCTCCCGGTAGTAACGAGCATTGTCGCAATAGCGGTGATCTGGCGCTTCATGTTGCAGCCCGAGGGCGGTGTCCTAAATGTCATGCTCGGTTATCTGGGTCTAGAAGGCCCTAATTGGCTTGGAAGCTCAACCTTCGCTATGCCTTCGATTATTGCTTTGGGGGTCTGGCGGAACATGGGTTTTGTGATGGTCATCCTCCTGGCAGCCCTGCAAGGGATCGATGAGCAGTATTACGATGCAGCAAAGGTCGACGGCGCTCGGACATGGCAGACGTTCAGGTACGTGACTCTTCCTTTGCTGCGCCCCGGAATGCTCTTCGCTGCGGTAATAACCTCGATTGGCTACTTGCAGGTGATGGAGGAGCCCTTCGTCATGACGGCGGGAGGACCACTTGACAGTACTCTCACGTTGACGATGTACGTATATGAGCAGGGGTTTCACTTCTTCAATCTGGGTTACGCGAGTGCGATGGCATATCTTCTCTTCATCGCCATTGCGTTACTTACCGCCCTCCAGTTCCGAGTTCTGCGGGCACAGACGTAGGGGCGTTTTTGTGTCCGTTGAGGCATCCCCAGGAGCACGGACTGATGTCGGGGTTACCCGGCATCCGCACCGACGTTCTTTTCTCGGCAACTGGTGGCTCTACGTTCTGGTCAGCCTCGGTTTGGTGGTGATGGTCGGACCGTTTGTGTGGATGATCCTGGGCTCCTTCAAGACGCAAGCCGAGCTCCTTAGCGTCCCTCCGACTTGGTTGCCGGCACATTTCAGCTGGAGCAACTTTCAGCGCTTGTTCGAACGGCTAGACTTTCCCAGATACTTTCTCAATTCAACAGTCGTTGCCGGCTTCATCACCCTCGCCAACGTCGCCTTTGCCTCCATGGTCGGCTATGCCCTGGCCAAGCTTTCCTTTGCCGGAAGGAAGATGGTGCTGCTATTGGTACTGCTTACGCTGATGGTTCCACCCGCAGGTCCTGTAACGATCGTTCCGCTTTTCATTCTCATGAGCAAGCTGAACCTGGTGAATTCGTATGCAGCCGTGATCCTTCCCTTCGCCGCCGGCCCTTTCGGAGTGTTTCTCATGAGGCAGTTCATATCAACGATCCCCGATGATGTACTGGATGCAGCGCGTGTGGAT